>JAVHWG010000178.1:0-9833 GCA_032159965.1 Mycobacterium sp. | reverse complement strand
CACACACGGCATCGACACCACGCTGGCGGTTATTCCCTTGTCCGCCAATATCTTCTGAGCATCCACCGCGAGTTGAAGTTCAGAGCCCGTACCGATCAGGATCACGTCGGGATCCTCGGCGGGGTGCCCGCCGAGCACGTAGCCGCCGTGAGCAACACCCTCGGCGCTGGTGCCTTCGAGCACCGGGATCTTCTGGCGCGTGAGGATCAATCCGACCGGACCGCTGCCGGCGCCGCGGCGCAGGATCGTGTGCCACGCGTACGCGGTTTCGTTCGGGTCGCCCGGCCGCACGACCGAGAGGTTGGGAATCGCCCGCAACGCCGCGAGGTGTTCGATCGGCTGGTGGGTGGGGCCGTCCTCGCCCAACCCGATCGAGTCGTGTGTCCAGACGTAGATCGTGTCGATGTCCATCAGCGACGCCAGCCGCACCGCCGGCCGCATGTAGTCGGAGAACTGCAGGAACGTTCCGCCGTATGCCCTCGTCGGGCCGTGCAGGACGATGCCCGACAGAATCGAACCCATCGCGTGTTCGCGCACGCCGAAGTGCAACGTGCGGCCGTACCAGTGGGCGGTGAAGTCCTTCGTCGAAATCGACGGCGGCCCAAAGGAATCGACGTCCTTCATCGTGGTGTTGTTGCTGCCCGCCAGGTCGGCGGACCCGCCCCAGAGCTCGGGCAGTTTCGGCCCGAGGGCTGAGAGCACCTCACCCGAAGCGGCGCGAGTGGCCAGCGGTTTGTCGCCGGGCTCCCAGTTGGGCAGATCGGCGTCCCAGCCATCGGGCATCTCCTGTGCGAGCAACCGGTCCAGCAGCGCTTTGCGTTCCGGCTCGCGTTCGGCCCACGCGTCGAACTCGGGCTGCCACTTCTCGTGCGCCTCCCGGCCGCGGTCCACCAGCTTGCGGGTGTGGGCGAGCACCTCGTCGCGCACCTCGAACTTCTTCTCGGGGTCGAAGCCGAGTATCTCCTTGACCTTGGCAACCTCTTCGTCGCCCAGCGCCGCGCCGTGTGCCTTGCCGGTGTTCATCAAATCCGGTGCCGGGTAGCCGATGATCGTCCGGATCGCGATGAAGGAGGGCTTGTCGGTGACGGCCTTCGCGGCCTGGATCGCCTGGCGGATGCCGACGACGTTCTCACCGCCCTCGACGATCTGCACGTGCCAGCCGTAGGCCTCGTAGCGCGCGGGAGTGTCCTCGGACAGTGCGATCTTCGTGTCGTCCTCGATGGAGATGTGATTGTTGTCGTAGAACACGATCAGGTTCCCGAGTTGCTGGGTCCCCGCCAGCGAGGACGCCTCGCTGGTGACGCCCTCCTCCATGTCGCCGTCGGAGGCGATGACGTAGATGAAGTGATCGAACGGGCTGTCACCGGGGGCGGCGTCGGGATCGAACAAACCCCGTTCGTACCGGGACGCCATCGCCATGCCGACCGCCGACGCCAGGCCCTGGCCCAGCGGGCCGGTGGTGATCTCGACGCCGTCGGTGTGCCGGAATTCGGGATGCCCGGGCGTCTTGGATCCCCAGGTCCGCAGCGACTCGATGTCGGCGAGCTCGAGTCCGAACCCGCCGAGGTACAGCTGCAGGTACAGCGTCAGGCTGCTGTGACCCGCCGACAGCACGAAGCGATCCCTGCCCAGCCAGTGGGTGTCGCTGGGGTCGTGGCGCATCGCGTGCTGGAACAGCGTGTACGCCAGCGGCGCCAGGCTCATGGCGGTCCCCGGATGGCCGTTGCCGACCTTCTGGACGGCGTCCGCTGCAAGCACCCGCACCGTGTCGACCGCCGCGGTGTCCAAGTCCGTCCAGTCGTCGGGGTGGTTGGGTCTGGTAAGCGTGGAGATATCTTCAACCGCGGTCACAAACGGGCTCCTCACGTCGGCATACTGGGCCGGCCACAACGACACGTCAAGCCTAGTGCGGCAACGCGTACATGGTCGATTGAACGTTTGTCTCACAGAGCATTGCCGGATATCGCTTCCGTCAACCGGCAACCTATCCATTTTTTCTGCGCGTGAGCCGCCTATCGCGCTGTGAAAGCCCCTGACTGGATGGGTTGGGGGCTGAGCGGTCTACCATCCCCTGTAGTAGATGTCGCCCGCTATCGCTGAGGAGTCCCGCGTGAGCATTCGCGAGCGGGTCCGCCTTTCTGAGTCGGGCCGCTTCCGCACCGCGGCACTGGGCTATGTCGGATTGACCAAACCGCGGGTCATCGAGCTCCTCCTGGTGACCGCCATCCCCGCGATGTTGCTCGCCCACCGCGGCACCGTCGACCCGTTGCTGATCGTGAACACCCTGATCGGCGGAATGCTGGCGGCTGCTGGGGCGAACACGCTGAACTGCGTCGCCGACGCCGACATCGACAAGGTCATGAAGCGCACCGCCCGTCGGCCACTGGCCCGTGCCGTTGTGCCGACTCGCAACGCCTTGGTCTTCGGGCTGGTCCTGTCGGTGGCCTCGTTCTTCTGGCTGTGGTGGACGACCAACCTGCTCTCGGGCCTACTCGCGGTCGCGACGATCGCGTTCTATGTGTTCGTCTACACGCTGTTGCTCAAGCGGCGCACGTCGCAGAACGTGGTCTGGGGCGGTGCGGCCGGGTGCATGCCCGTGATGATCGGCTGGTCAGCCGTGACCGGTGGCATCTCGTGGCCGGCGCTGGCCATGTTCGCGATCATCTTCTTCTGGACGCCACCGCACACCTGGGCGCTGGCGTGGCGCTACAAGGAGGACTACCAGGCCGCGGGCGTGCCGATGCTGCCTGCCGTGGCCACCGACCGACAGGTGGCGCGGCAGATCCTGGTCTACACCTGGCTGACGGTGGCCGCCACGCTGGTGCTGGGCCTGGCAGCCGGGTGGCTGTACCTGGCCGTTGCCGCGCTGGCCGGCGCATGGTTCCTGACGATGGCTCACCAGCTCTACGCCGGGGCCCGGCGGGGCGAGCCGGTCAAGCCGCTGAGACTGTTCCTTCAGTCCAACAACTATCTGGCGGTCGTCTTCTGCGCGCTCGCGGTGGACTCGGCCTTCGCCCTGCCGACGTTACTAGGGCACTAGCACAATCGAGCCAGTGGTCTTCCGGGCCTGCAGGTCCTCATGAGCACGGGCGGCTTCGGCCAACGGGTACCGGCCGGAGACCGTGATCGTTACGACGCCCGACTCGACCGCATCCAGGAATTCGCCGGCACGCCAACCGAATTCATCACCGGTACGAGTGAAGTGGCCGAGGTTGGGCCGGGTCAGATACACCGAGCCCGCCGCGTTCAGCCGTTGCGGGTCCACGGGCGGTACGGGTCCGCTGGCTGCGCCGAACAGTGCGAGCGTGCCCCTGATGGCGAGGCTGGCGAGACTGGCATCGAAGGTGGTCTTGCCGACGCCGTCGTAGACGGCGGCGACGCCGTGGCCGTCCGTCAGCGACCGAATTCGCCGGCCGAACTCTTCGTGGTCGTCGGGATAGTCGAGAACCTCGACCGCTCCGGCGTCACGTGACAGTGCGGCCTTCTCGGGCGTCGAGACCGTCGTGATCACTCGCACCGCGAGGCTGGTGGCCCACTGGGTGAGGATCAGCCCGATACCCCCCGCGCCGGCATGCACGAGGACGGTGTCGCCCTGCTGGACGGGATAAACCGACTTGATCAGGTAGTGCACGGTCATTCCCTTGAGCAGCGCCGACGCTACCGCATCGGATGACACGCCCTGCGGGACGAAAGCCACGTAATCGGCTGGCGCAACGCAGTATTCGGCGTATGCACCCACCGCATTGGCCGTCACGACCCGGTCGCCGACGTTCAGCGCTGCGACGTCGTCGCCGACCGCTGTGATCGTGCCGCAGACCTCGGTTCCGGGGACGAATGGCACCTCGCGGGGATACTGGCCGGACCTGAAGTACGTGTCGATGTAGTTGACGCCGATGGCCTCGGCTTTGATCACCACCTCGCCGGCACCGGGGGAGGGTTCGGGTTTCTCGACGTAGCGCAGGACCTCTGGACCGCCGTGTTCGGCGACTTCGATTGCGTGCATCTGTCTATCATCCTCGGCAATGAAGCTCGCTCGACCGGACGTCTTCCACCCGCGCGTCGTGTTCGCGGGTTGCCCGCAGCTGGTGTCGGGCGACGGCGACGACGCGGGCCTGGTCGCGGCGTTGCGCCAGCGCGGCCTGCACGCGCGCTGGCTGTCCTGGGATGACCCCCAGACGCTGCGGGCGGACCTGGTGATTCTGCGCGCCACATGGGACTACGCCCAGCGCATCGACCAGTTTCTGGCCTGGACGACGACGGTGCCTCATCTGCTCAACGCCCCGGACGTGGTCGCATGGAACGCCGACAAGCGTTACCTGCTGGACCTGGCAGCTCGGGACGTACCCGTCGTGGACAGCGCCGTTTTCGGTCCGAACGAGGATGTCGTGTTCCCCGCGGTCAGCGAGGTCGTCGTCAAGCCGGCGATCGGCGCGGGATCTGTCGGGGCGAAGAGGTTCACCGATCACTCCGCGGCGCGGGCGCATGCTGCGGTGCTCCAGGGGCTGGGCCGCAGCGTTCTGGTTCAGCGATATGACCAGCGCATCGAGCAAGAGGGGGAGACCGCGCTGGTGTTTCTGGGCGGCAAGGCGTCGCATGCGTTCACGAAGGCGGCGATTCTGCCCCCGCGGGGGCAGGAGGTCGACTTCGACGGCTCCGGCGTCTACGCGAAAGAACGGCTCTCTGTGGCTGAACCCGATTTCGAGATATGGGATGTCGGATTCGCGGCGCTCGACGCGGCGGGCGCGGTTCTCGGTGTGCCGGCACGCGAATTCCTCTACGCGCGGGTGGACATCATCGGCGGTGTCGACGATCCCCGGTTGCTTGAACTGGAGCTCATCGAGCCGTCTCTGGGATGGACGACGCTCGATGAGCGGACGCGCGGTCTGCAGCAGCGCCAGTTCACGCTGGCCCTTGGCTCAGCGCTCGAACGGCTGGGACTCGGTCCGTTCTCGCATCGACGCCCATAGCGCCGCGGTGGCGGCCGTGACGGCTGCTGCCCCGGCGACGTGTACCGCGACAAGTGCGGCGGGCACGCCGGTGAAGTACTGAATGGTCCCGACTGCGCCCTGGGCACATACCAGGACCACCAGCACCGCGAGTCGAATCAGGACCCGCCGCGGTGCCGACACGGCGAGTAGTCCGAAGCCGAGGCCGACGACCAACGCCAGATAGCCGATCAACAGTGTCGAGTGCACATGCACCATCGCGGTGATCTCAACCTGCAGCCTGGGCACAGTGCGACTGGGGCTGGCGTCACCGGCATGAGGGCCGGCCGCCGTCACGAGTGTGCCCGTGACGAGCACCAACGCGAGGACGGCCGCGCACAGAAAAGCCAACCAGCGCAACGGCTTCGGCACAACAAGTTTCGAGAGGCCGGCTGGATGCGTGTCGGGTTCGCCGATCTTGACATACAGCAGCACGGCCAGCCACACCATGGTCATCGACGCAAGCAGATGAAGGGCAACCGTCCACCACAGCAGGCCGGTCAGGACGGTGATTCCCCCGATCACCGCCTGCAGCACCGTGGAGGCCGGCATGAGCCACGCGTAGACCTGAACCTCCACGCGGCGACGGGCCCGGATCACGGCCAGCACGACGAGCGCCGCGGTAAGCACGACGAGGAACGTGATCATCCGGTTGCCGAATTCCACGGCCTGATGAATCCGCGGTACTTCTGAGACCGCCACCGGCGTGAAACTGCCGGGAAAGCATTGTGGCCACGTCGGGCAGCCCAGCCCGGACGCCGTCACGCGCACGATCGCACCGGTTACCGCAATGCCGCCCTGCGTGAGAATGACCGCCGCGGCGATCAGGCGCTGGGTGCGCACACTGGGCAGCGGCAGCCGGTCGATCAGCCGCAGCACGACCCGTCCGACAGGCACCGCCCGATCGTAGAGGATCGTGCACTACAGGCTGTAGTAGGCAGGCTGTAGTAGGGCGGGGAAGAGCGCGAGCGTGCGCGGTCAATACTGTCGAGGTATCGAAGGAGGACGTCAAATGGAGCGAGTCGAGCGCCGATTGTCGATGCCGCTGCTCGAGGGCTGGTTCGCCAAGGAGAGCATGACACTTCTCGCACCCGATGGTCAGGCCAACGTCATCGCGTCGTCCGAACCGCTGGATTCCGGAATAGACACCCAGGCCTACGCGAACGTGCAGGGCGACCTGCTGAGGCGGGAATTCCCGGGGTACGTCGAGCACAGTTTCGAGCCATTCCCGGCGTTCGGGCGGCAAGGGTGGCTTCGTGTATTCCAGTGGGCACCGCCCGACGGGGTGCGGGTGACGCAAATGCAGATGTATTTCGCCGAGAACGGCCGCGGCTACACGGCGACTGCGACCACGCCCTCGACGCAGCTTGCGCGTTTCGAGCACATCTTCGGGCAGATCCTGCGCGACATCGGCGTCTGAGCGCGTGGCCCGAATACCAACCCCGACATGGAACTTCGCTCTTGTCGTGGTCCGGCTCGGCGATCACTTCCTTCTCGTCCATGAGCGCAAGCACGGTCAGACGTGGTACGTGCCTGCCGGCAGGGTCGAGCCGGGGGAGTCCTTCGTCGACGCCGCCGTGCGGGAGACCCGTGAGGAAAGCGGGATCGACATCGTTCTCGAAGGAATCCTGTACATCGAACACGAGTGCGCGCCGGAGTTCGCGCGAATGAGGGTGGTCTTCGTGGCCCGACCGGCAGAATCGGCGGTGCCTCGCGCGCAGCCGAATGAGCATTCCCTCGAAGCGAAGTGGTTCACCGTCGAGGAGATGAGCGAACTGCCGCTGCGGGCAGCCGAGGCTCGCACGCTGGCGAGCGAGGTTCGCGACGGAGCGCCGGTCTATCCGTTATCGGTGCTTGTCGCCGTCTGAGTCACGGCGTGCATCCTGATCGTCAGGTAAATCTGAACCAGCGCAACGCGGCCAGCGCGCCCAGCCCGACCCACGCTGCGAGGACGCACAGGCCCAACCAGTCGACTGAGAGGGTCATCGCCCGCGTCAGGGCCTCGGTGAGCGCTCCCGACGGCGTCATGCGGGCGACCCACTCGACCCCGTGCGGGACCAACCCGCCGCCCAGTGTCAAAGCGCCCAGGCCGGCGAATACAAACCACATCAGGTTGGCCACCGCCAGCACGATCTCGGCCCGCAGCGTCCCGCCGAGGAGCAGGCCCAGCGCGGCGAACCCGGCGGTGCCGAGCGCGATTACCACCGCGCCCAGCAACAGACCGAGTACGTGAGGCCGCCACCCGAGGCCAAATCCAATGCCGCCCAGAATGATTGCCTGCAAGAACACGACCGTGACCACCGCGAGTGACTTGCCGGCGATGATGCCCCACACCGGCAGCGGTGTGGCACCGAGGCGTTTGAGCGCGCCGTACCGTCTGTCGAATGCCACCGCAATCGCCTGTCCGGTGAAAGCGGTTGAGATCACGGCGAGCGCCATGATCGCGGGAACGAAAATCTCCGCCCGATTAGGGCCGAACGCACCCAGCGGCAACACCGTGAGCCCGACCAGCAGTGTGACCGGGATGAACAGCGTCAGCAGCAACTGCTCGCCGTTGCGCAACAACAGCTTCAGCTCGAGGCCGTACTGCGCCGCGAGCATCCGTGCCACCGTGTTCGGTCGGGGGTCGGGAGCGAATGTGCCAGGAGAGAAGCGGGTTTCGCTCATCGCGGGACCGCCTTGCCGGTCGAGACTGCGGTGAGGGCGACAATCCAGCCGATCTTTCGCCCTGTGCGCAGTCTCGACGACGTGGACACAGTATTCAGGCCGTTCATCGCACATCCCTGCCGGTCAGCTCTAGGAACACGTCCTCGAGGCTGCGTTGCTCGACGCGCATGTCGGTGGCGAGCACGTCGAGGCGTGCGCACCAGGCCGTGACGGTGGCCAGCACCTGCGGATTGATCGAGCCCTCGACCAGGTATTGACCGGGCGACACCTCGACGGCTTTGTAATCCTCCGGCAACGCCGCCGACAGGAGTGAGAGGTCGAGCATGCGCGGCGCGGAGAATCGCAGCTGATTCTCTGCGCCGTTGCGCATGATGTCGGCCGGCGTGCCGGCGGCCACCGCGACGCCGGCGTCGATGATCACGAGCCGGTCGGCAAGTTGCTCGGCCTCGGCGAGTTGATGTGTCGTCAGCACCACGGTCACCCCGTCGCGCCGAAGGTCGTCGATCAGCTCCCACACCAGGAGGCGGGCCTGCGCATCAAGGCCGGCCGTAGGCTCGTCGAGGAATACCAGTTCCGGGCGGCCGACCAACGCGCACGCGAGAGCCAGCCGCTGCTGCTGGCCACCGGATAACCGCCGATAGGTGGTGCGGGCGACGTCGGTCAGCCCGAGCGTCTCCATCAGCCATGCGGGATCCAGGGGTCTCGCCGCGTACGCCGCGACAAGACGGAGCATCTCTCCTGCCCGGGCCGCGGGATACCCGCCGCCGCCCTGCAGCATCACACCGATACGCGCACGCAGACGCGCGTTCTCGGTGACCGGATTCAGCCCGAGCACCTCGATGCTGCCCTCGTCAGGCCGGATAAATCCCTCGCACATTTCCACCGTGGTGGTCTTGCCCGCGCCGTTCGGGCCCAGCAACGCGAACACCTCGGCGGTCTGCACCTCGAGGTCCAGACCGGAGACTGCCGTTACCGAGCCATACCGCTTCGAGATGCCGCGCAGTCGCACGGGGACAGGCCTGGCCGAAGTCACGGAGACTCAGCGTATGCGCCGGGCAGCGGGGTCGGCGTCGGCCCCGGCTGCGGCGCTTGCCCGTCCGGTGACGGTGGCGGATGAACCGATTCGTCCGGGGGCGCGTCCTCGTCGGCTGCCACGGGGTGCGGAACGCTGCGCCACGGCAGCAGCGACGAGGTGATCAGCATGAGAATCATCACGGTGATGGCGCTGGCCACCGTCGCGTCGACGATCTGAAACAGGGCGAACCGGTCGCCGTTGGCTGTCGGACCGAAGATCCCGATCATCAGTGAGACGACGATCGTCGCCGTGCGGAAGCGAGGCAGGCTGGCCCATGCGGCGAGCGGGATGATCGCCCACAGCAGATACCACGGCTGTACCACCGGAAACAACAGAACGGTCGCCCCCAGGGCCACGCCGAGGCCCCCGACGGGATGCAGTCGGCCGCGCAGTACGGAGATCAGCAGCCACGACACCACGATCGCGATGATCGCGACGCCGATCGTCCGGGTCAGTGAGAGCACCGCAGTCGTGTGATCGCCCAGGCCGAGCAGAATTCCGATTTGACCGGTGGCAAGAGCCAGCAGGGTGGACGGGGACATCCAGCTGCGCACCACATTCGCGGTCCCGAGCGTGAAGATCCAACCCAGGCCAAGCCCGCTGGCCCAGCCGATCGTCCATATCACCGCAGCGGCGATAGGGCTCAGCAATCCACCCGCGGCGATGAGTGCCCTGAAGTTACCTCCCCACCGTCGGGCGACGGCCATCGTCACGAAGCCCAAGGCCAACAGCGACGGGAGCTTGACCTGCGATGACAACGTGATAAGCACGGTTCCGAGCAACAGCAGGGCCAGCGGTGACCACGCCGCGCGATCCTCGCGGGACGACGGCCATCGCAGAGGTCTGGGCATGAGTGGTCGACTGGAGTCGATGCCCCGCAACGCGAACTCGGTGCCGGTCAGCATCAGGCCGAGCATCAAGGCCTCGTTGTGGATGCCTGCGACCAGATGCATGATCAGCAGCGGGTTCAGGGCGCCGAGCCACATCGCACTGACTTCCGCGACTCCGCAGCGGTGCGCGAGGCGTGGCGTTGCCCAGACGATGAGGCCTACGCCGATCAGCACCACGACGCGGTGACACAGCACGGCGGCGACGACGTTCTCGCC
>JAVHWG010000548.1:0-5831 GCA_032159965.1 Mycobacterium sp. | reverse complement strand
ATACACGCGGGGCAAGGCGTTTGTTGACGAGGTGGTCTCGCGGGTGGGGATGGACCGGTTCAACGCGATCTGGTCCGGACCAGACACCCTGCCGGTGCCTGACGAAATCGACAAGCCGGCGCGATGGATCGAACGGGTTCTGTAGCGGCATTACGGGCGGCGGTGTCGACGTTTTCGCGCCGCCACATTCCCGACGAAAAACATTGGTACGTTGCGCTTTCCGGCGGTCCGGATTCCCTGGCACTGACGGCCGTCGCTGCGCGGCTGCGTCCCACAGTGGCTCTGGTCGTCGATCACGGGCTGCAGACGGGTTCGGCGGCGGTCGCCCAGACAGCGGCCCGCCAGGCAATCGAACTCGGTTGCAGCGACGCCTCCGTCCTGACGGTGGAGGTAGGACGACAAGGCGGACCCGAGGCTGCGGCCAGGGCTGCCCGGTACGCGGCCCTGGCCGACGCAAGCGGGGGCGCGTCGGTGTTGCTCGGTCACACCCTCGACGACCAGGCCGAGACGGTATTACTCGGCCTGGGGCGGGGCTCTGGCGCCCGCTCGATCGCCGGTATGCGGCCCTACCTGGCGCCGTGGTGCAGACCCCTGCTGCGGGTGCGACGAACAGTCACCCACACCGCATGCGAGGAACTCGGCCTCGTTCCGTGGATCGACCCGCACAACGTCGACCCTGCCTACACCCGCTCACGGCTCCGCACCGACGTGCTTCCGCTACTCGAAGAAGTGCTTGGCGGCGGCGTGGCCGAGGCGCTGGCGCGTACCGGCGAGTCGCTTGGGGAGGACTGCGACACCCTCGACGCCATGGCCCAAACGGAGCTCCGCGCCGCGGTCGCTGATTCCGACCTTGACGTCCGACGGTTGTCTCAGTTGCCGGATGCGCTGCGCCGAAGGGTAATTCGTAGCTGGCTACTGGTCGGCGGCGCCGTCGATCTCACTGATGAGCAGATTCGCCGCGTCGAGGACCTCGTCATGAACTGGCACGGGCAGGGTGGCGTCGCCGTCGGGTCCTCGCTGCGCCGGCAGCGGCTGGTGGCTGCCCGCGCGGACGGTAGGTTGCGGCTGCATCGCGAGCCGGTGTGAGGCGCTGCGTTGGTCTGCGGTGTTACGGCATGGCACGCTGAAGGCGTGGCAGCACATCCACCGGGCGAGATGTATCCGGGCGACATCAAGTCGGTGCTCCTCACCGAGGATCAGATCCGTAGCCGCATCGTCGAGTTGGGCGACGCCATTGGCGAGCGTTACCGCAGCGCGGTCGGCGCCAGCGAGCAGGATTTGCTGCTGATCACCGTGCTCAAGGGTGCGGTCATGTTCGTCACCGATCTGGCCCGCGCGATCCCGCTGCCAACACAGCTGGAGTTCATGGCCGTCAGCTCCTACGGGTCGTCGACGTCGTCATCGGGTGTCGTACGCATCCTCAAAGACCTCGACCGCGACATCAACGATCGTGACGTTCTGATCGTCGAGGACATCGTTGATTCCGGACTCACGCTGTCGTGGTTGTTGCGCAACCTCGCGACGCGCCGCCCGCGGTCGCTCCGGGTGTGCACGCTGCTTCGCAAGCCCGACGCGGTGCGCTCCGACGTCGACATGGATTACGTCGGCTTCGACATCCCGAACGAGTTCGTGGTCGGGTACGGGCTGGACTACGCAGAGCGGTACCGCGACCTGCCCTACATCGGCACGCTGGATCCCCGGGTGTACGAGGAGTAGCGCGCTACCGCAGCTCCCAGATCGCCGTCACCGAGAAGCTGACAGTCTGCTGGCCAGGCTCGAGCGGCACCGGCGCAGCCTCCGCCTTCGGCGCGGGGCTGTAGGGCATCGGCGGCGTGGACCCACTCGACTCGGATATCGAGATGACCGTGCCGAGCCGAAGTCCGGAGAGGTCCGCATACTGCGCGGCGCGGGCCTTGGCATCCTCGAACGCGCGTGCCCGCGCGTCCTTCACCAGCTGCGAATCGTCGTCGATGGAATAGTTGACGGAGTTGATTCGCGTTGCGTTTTGGCCCTTTTCGACGATCAACGCCAGCGTCTTGGACGCCGAATCGAGCTGCCTGATCTTCACGGACACCGAATTGCTTGCGCTGTAACCGATGATCGTCGCGCCGTCCGGGGAGGACCGGGGCTGAAGACTCACCGAACTGGTGCTGATGTCCTTACGGTCGATCTTCGCCTCGTTCACCAGGGCGTCGATCACCGCCTTCGTGCGCACGCTGGTCTGATTCATCGCGGTGGTCACGTCGGCGGCGTTGGCCTCAATCGAGACGCTGGCGGTCAATGTGTCCGGTGTGCCCTGAACCCGGCCCGAGCCAACGACGGTGACCTGCCGGTTGTCTGGTCCGGTTCCGTCGGCCGAGGACGAGGTGATGTCGCATCCCGACAACCCCGCGGCGGTGACTGTGGCAGCGACGAGCACTATCCCTTTGCGCAACATCGTCGTTGCGGCACCACGCTTCATGCCCGCAGCCTACGCGCGCCGTTACGGGGTGACGAGAATCTTGCAGTGGTCGCCGGGGTCGGCGAGTTCGTCGAATGCGGCGTCCACTCTCTCGAGGCCGACTTCGCCGGTGATCAACGGCGCCACATTGATTTCCCCGTCGGCGATTGCGCGCAACGAGTCGGCGAACTCAGTTGGGTCGTATGCCAACACGAACTGAATATTGATTTCCTTGGCGACGGCGAAGAACGGATGGATGGCGTCGCGTTGCATGCAGACGCCGGCGACGATGATCCGGCTGCCGACCGGTGTCCGGCGCAACACGTCGTCGATCACCCCCGGAACACCGACGGCCTCGAACACCACCTTGGGGGTGACGGCATCGAATGGGGAGCCGGCCGCGGCGTCGAGGGTCTGCCGCGCACCCATCGTCTCGGCGAGCTGACGGCGCCGAGGTGAGAAATCAGTGGCAACAATGTTTTCCACGCCTCGGTGAGCGAGCGCCGCGATGATCGCGAGTCCAACCGGTCCGCAGCCGATCACAAGCGCCGTTTCGTCGCGGCCGACGTTGGACTTGTTGACGGCATGCAGTCCGACAGCCATGGGCTCGGCGAGCGCGGCATGCTTGGGGTCAAGTCCGTTGGGAACATTCAGCAGCAACGCGGCCGACAACAGCATGCGCTCGGCGAAACCACCGATCGTGGTGTTGGAGTAGACCACCGGCTCCACGCCCTTGGCGGACAGCAATACGGGTATCGAGGTCACGACGGTGCCCGGTGGTGGCGCGGCGGTGTCGGGTCCCGCAGCGAGCACCTCAGCGCTGAACTCGTGTCCCATGAATACGTCGGATGACAGGTCGACGGCGCCGGAGCCCATCGGCATCCCCTCGACCTGGGCGGTGAGCGAGAGCATCTCGTCGCCGAACTTCGCGAAATGCAGATCGGATCCGCAGATTCCGCAGGCCTTGACGTCGACCAGCACCTGCCCGGGCCCGGGTTGCGGCTCGGCGACGTCGTCGCGGTACACCATTCGGCCGCTCCGCAGCACCGCCGCACGCATCAGGCTCCGCCGATGCCAGAGTCGCTCGGCTGAAGCCCGCCGGTCTCCTTCTGTTCTTCGGTGTGCTCGCCGATTGCCTTGAAGATGGCTTCACCTGCGCGACCGAGGAGTTCGTTGCGCTTGCCCTTGGCCCACTCGTGCGACTCCTGTGGCGCGCTCAGCTGACCCTTGAAGTGCGGCATCACGTGACGGGCGAACAGTTCGTACGAGTGGTACGTCGCCTCCGGGGACGCCCAGTCGTGGCCGAGCATCAGGAACGTGCCGAAGCCTCCCGAACGGTCCAGCAGATCCTGGATGTAGGCGATCGCGTCGTCGGGAGTGCCGATGCAGCAGTTACCTTTGCTCGCATAGTCTTCGACGAATTCCCGCGGTGACTGCGTGCCTTCTACCTCGTTGGCCAGCGGAACGAAACCGGCTGCGCCGAAATACTTCGCGAAATCCTGCAGCCCGTATGTGCAGTCCTCGATCGCCTGATCGCGCGTGTCCGCCAGGTGCATGATTCCGAGCACGCGCCACCCGCGCCTGTCCGGCTCGCCACGACCGGCCTTCTGTGCCTGGTCGACCACGATGTCCCACGTCGTCTCCAGCGCGGCGTATCCGCCGGGTACCGACATCGAAAGGGACAGCAGAGACGTGCCGAGCTGGCCCGCCAGCCGTGGACCGGACGGTGAAATCATTGCCGCCGTGGATATTTCGGGATATGGCCAGGTGTACGGTCGGATATGCAGTTGTGCGTCGCGAAGGGTGAACCAGTGCGAATGCCTGTTGACGCGCTCAGTTGGATCCGCGCGGAACAATGCGAGGATCGCGTCCAGCGACTCCTGCATCATCGGTCGTTGTTCGACGGGGTCGATGCCCATCATGTATGCGTCCGACGGCAGCGCGCCCGGTCCGGTGCCGAACATCACCCTGCCCCGGGTCAAATGGTCGAGCAGCACCCACCGGTCGGCCACCATCAGGGGATGGTGGTACGGGAGCGACACCACTCCCGTGCCTAGTCGGATGTGCTTGGTGCGCTCGGCTGCCGTGGCGATGAACACTTCGGGGCACGCGATGAGTTCGTAACCGCCGGAATGGTGTTCACCGAACCACGCCTCGTCGTAGCCGAGTCTGTCCAGAGCAACCACGCGCTCCAGGTCGTATTCCAATGCCACCGTGGGGGATTGGCCGACGGGATGAAATGGGGTGATGAAAACACCGAAGTTCAGCGGGCCCAGCATTACAGCTCCAATCCGGACAGGAATTTCAGAAGTGCCTCGTTGACCTCGTCGGGGCGCTCCTGCTGAATCCAGTGCCCCGCGCCGTCGACCACCAGCTCCTCGTAGTCGCCAGTGACCACCTCGGTGGCACGGTCCGCGCGGGTGAACGTCCGCACCGCATCCTTGGATCCGGTGATGAACAACGACGGCACCGTGATCACAGTCGCGGGTACGTCCGCGGTGAGTTCCCAATTGCGGTCGAAGTTGCGATACCAGTTCAGTCCACCGGTGAATCCTGTGCGGGTGAATTCCGCAACGTAGTGCTTGAATTCGTCCGAACTGATCCAGTCGGCCAGTGCGACCGGATCGGGCAGTCGCTCCACCCAACCTGCGGGGCCCGGCGCCAGCATCCGCGCCATCGCGTCGGTGGCGTCCGGCCGCCGTGGGCCACCGAAGACCCTGCGCATGGTTTCTGAGGTGTCGCGACCCAAATCTGCCTCGGCGATCCCGGGCTCCTGGAAATAGAGGATGTAGAAGAAGTTCTCACCGAACTGCTCACGCCAGATCTGGGTCGGGGGTGCCTGCGGCCGGGGCACGGGTGGGACGCTCATCCCGACGACGGCTGCCACACGATCGGGGTGCAGGAGCGGCATGTGCCAGGCCACCATCGCCCCCCAGTCGTGACCGACGATCACTGCCTTTTCGGCGCCCGCGTCGTCAAGCAGTCCGGTGAGGTCGTCGCACAGTGCCACGATGTTGTAGTCCTCGATCGCCTCGGGCCGAGTCGATCCGCCGTACCCCCGCTGGTCGGGCGCCAGGACGTGGAAGCCGGCTTCCGCCAGCGCGGAGATCTGGTGTCGCCACGAATACGCCAGCTCTGGGAATCCGTGCGCCAATACGACGACAGGCGCGCCGGGCTCACCCGCTTCGACGACGCGTAGCCGAACGCCGTTCGTATCGACTAACCGCTCGGTTGATGTGACCACGGTCTCACCCAAGCACACGCCGTGCGGAGCGGGAAGGTTCCCTACGACACCGCCGCGCCGCCCGAAACTGCGGGGAGATCGCGATTTCGGATGGATCCGCGATCTCCCCGCAGTTTCGGCGAGTGGCCAGTAGGCAGCTGAAGCCGT
>JAVHWG010000547.1:0-9267 GCA_032159965.1 Mycobacterium sp. | reverse complement strand
CACATCCGCCGGTGACGCGTCGATAGTGCGGGTCACCGCCCAGCGCTCGTCGGCGCTCACGCGTTGGGCCCTTCGCCGTACAGCCGCCCGATGTCCGGGGAATCCAGCCATCCCGAATAGGTCGGCCGCTTCGGCCAGCCCTCGGGTGAGTCGATCCATTCCTCTTGACGACCCCACGGCAGGATGTCGATGAGCGGGAAGGCATGGCTGAGCTGTTCGGTGCCACGGCCGTTGGTGTGCCAGGTGCGGTACACGGTGTCGCCGTCGCGCATGAACACGTTCACGGCGAAACCCTGGCCCGGTGCGGCGTCGACGTCGGCGCCGAACGTGCTCTCCGACGAGGAGTACCAGTCCATCTTGTTGCCGACCTTCTTCTTGTAGGCCTTGACTTCCTCGATGGGCCCGTTAGTGACGATCACGAAGCGGGCGTCGTAACTGTCGAGGAACTCCAGACGGGTGAACTGAGACGTGAAGCCGGTGCAGCCTCCGCACTGCCACTCGGCGCCGTCTTCCCACATGTGGTTGTAGACGACGAGCTGCCGGCGCCCGTCGAAAACATCGACCAGCCGAAGCGGTCCGTCCTCGCCGATCAGCGTGTAGTCCGGCATCTCGACCATGGGGAGGCGACGGCGCTGCGCCGCGATGGCGTCAAGCTCGCGGGTGGCGGCCTTCTCCCTCTTGCGCAGGTCGTCAAGGGCGGCGCGCCAGGTCTGCTGGTCGACTACCGGCGGCGTCGCGGGTGCGGTCTGGGTCATGGTTGGTCTCCTCTGCCTCTGCGTCTCTTGTATAGACCCGGCAGCGGCAGAAATTCATCGCGCCGCGGCCAGTCGCCGAGACTGAAGCCATGGTCGTGATCCGCGGCAGATCGCGACCTGGAATTCGGTTTCGCGGCCAGTAGGCGATCGAACGGGTGTTCGATATGATGACTCGATGGGTTGGTTCACCGGGCCGAGCTGGGGCGAGATCGAGCGGGTTCTCAACAGCAAACCCCGCCGCGCCGGCATGCCGCTGGAGTCGCCCGTCGACGGCGGCGACAGTCCGGCCTGGTCCCGCAAGCGGGGCGCATACCTGCGGCCCGACGACGTTCGGCGCGGTGACTCCACTCCCTATGCCGAGCTCCACGCCCACTCCGCCTACAGCTTCCTGGACGGGGCGAGCACCCCGGAGGAACTCGTCGAGGAAGCAGTCCGGCTCGACCTGCGTGCTATCGCGCTGACCGACCACGACGGCCTCTACGGCGTCGTGCGCTTCGCCGAGGCGGCCAAGGAACTGGAGATGCGCACGGTGTTCGGCGCTGAGCTGTCCCTGTCCAACGTCCCCCGCACGGAGGACCCCGACCCGCCGGGACCACACCTCTTGGTTCTCGCGCGCGGACCCGAAGGCTACCGGCGGCTGTCGCGGCAGCTTTCCTCAGCTCACCTTGCCGGCGGCGAAAAAGGTAAGCCACGCTACGACTTCGACACACTCACCGAAGCTGCGGGCGGACACTGGCACATTCTCACTGGTTGCCGCAAAGGCCATGTGCGCCAAGCGCTTGCCAGTGGCGGGGCAGATGCTGCCGAGACGGCACTCGCCGACCTGGTGGACCGGTTCGGTGCCGACCGCGTCAGCATCGAGCTGAGCAATCACGGCCTGCCGCTGGACGATGAACACAACGCCGCACTGGCGGCACTGGCGCCCAAGTTCGGCGTCGGCGTCGTCGCCACCACTGCCGCGCACTTCGCCGAACCATCGCGGGCACGGCTCGCCATGGCGATGGGCGCCATCCGCGCGCGACGCTCACTCGACGAGGCAGCCGGATACCTTGCCCCACTTGGAGGTTCACATCTACGTTCCGGTGCAGAGATGGCGCGGCTGTTCCCACCCGAGATGGTGACCGCCGCCGCCGACCTCGGTGAGCAGTGTGCGTTCTCGTTGGAGCTCATTGCGCCGCAACTACCGCCGTTCGACGTCCCTGACGGCCACTCGGAGGACAGCTGGTTGCGGCACCTCGTGATGACCGGTGCGCGAGACCGCTACGGCTCACCCGGTCAAGCACCCCGCGCCTATGCCCAGATCGAGCATGAACTGGACATCATCAAGCGCCTGCAGTTCCCCGGTTATTTCCTGGTAGTGCACGACATCACACGGTTCTGCCGGGAGAACGCGATCCTGTGCCAGGGCAGGGGATCGGCGGCAAACTCTGCGGTCTGCTACGCGCTCGGTGTCACCGCCGTCGACCCGGTGGCCAACGAGCTGTTGTTCGAACGCTTTCTTTCACCCGAACGCGACGGACCACCTGACATCGACATCGACATCGAATCGGACCTGCGCGAGAAGGCAATCCAGTACGTCTATACGCGCTACGGTCGCGACTACGCCGCACAGGTGGCCAACGTCATCACCTATCGTGGCCGCAGCGCCGTGCGGGACATGGCTCGCGCGCTTGGCTTTTCGCAAGGACAGCAGGACGCCTGGAGCAAGCAGATCAGCCGGTGGAACGGGCTGGCCGACTCTCCGGACGTCGAGGACATCCCCGAGCCGGTGATCGATCTCGCCTTGCAGATCAGCAACCTGCCGCGGCACATGGGCATCCACTCCGGTGGCATGGTGATCTGCGACCGGCCCATCGCCGACGTGTGCCCGGTCGAGTGGGCGCGGATGGAAAACCGCAGCGTGCTGCAATGGGACAAAGATGATTGCGCCGCAATCGGATTGGTCAAGTTCGACATGCTCGGCCTAGGTATGCTCTCAGCTCTTCACTACGCCATCGACCTGCTCGCCGAGCACAAGGGTATCGAGGTGGACCTCTCCAAGCTCGACCTGTCCGAACCCGCCGTCTACGAGATGCTGCAGAAGGCCGATTCCGTCGGCGTCTTCCAGGTGGAATCCCGCGCCCAGATGGCAACCCTGCCAAGGTTGAAGCCGCGCATCTTCTACGACCTCGTCGTCGAGGTGGCGCTGATCCGGCCCGGACCGATCCAGGGCGGCTCTGTGCATCCGTACATCAAGCGGCGCAACGGCGAGGAGCCCGTCACCTACGACCACCCGTCGATGACTGGCGCCCTACGGAAAACTCTTGGGGTTCCGCTGTTTCAGGAGCAGCTGATGCAACTGGCTGTCGACTGCGCAGGTTTTTCCGCCGCGGAGGCCGATCAGTTGCGCCGTGCGATGGGCTCCAAGCGGTCCACGGCGAAGATGCATCGGCTCAAGGGTCGCTTCTACGACGGCATGCGTGAATTGCACGGCATCACAGGTGATATCGCTGACAGAATCTACGAAAAGCTAGCGGCCTTTGCCAACTTCGGTTTCCCGGAAAGCCATTCGCTGAGCTTCGCGTCACTGGTGTTCTATTCGTCGTGGCTCAAGCTGCACCACCCGGCGGCGTTCTGCGCCGCTCTGCTGCGGGCGCAACCGATGGGCTTCTACTCGCCGCAGTCCCTGGTCGCTGACGCCCGCAGGCACGGCGTCGCGGTGCACACCCCCGACGTCAACTCCAGCCTTGCCCACGCCACGCTGGAGAACCGCGGTAACGAGGTGCGCCTGGGACTCGGGGCCGTCCGCCACATCGGCGACGAGCTGGCGCAGCAGATCGCCGACGAACGAAAAGCTCACGGGCCGTTCACTTCTCTGCTCAACCTCACCGGCCGTGTGCAGCTGTCCGTGCCGCAGACCGAGGCGCTGGCGACGGCGGGTGCGCTGGGGTGCTTCGACATCAGCCGTCGAGAGGCGCTGTGGTCGGCGGGCGCGGCGGCTGCCGAGCGTCCCGACCGCCTGCCGGGCGTCGGATCGTCGTCACACATACCGGCACTGCCCGGGATGACGGAGATCGAATTGACGTCGGCCGACGTGTGGGCCACCGGCGTTTCGCCTGACACCTACCCGACGCAGTTCCTGCGCGACGATCTCGACGCTCTCGGCGTGATACCGGCCGACAAGCTGCTGGACATTCCCGACGGCACCCGAGTGCTGATCGCCGGCGCGGTGACCCACCGTCAGCGTCCAGGTACCGCGCGGGGCGTGACGTTCATCAACCTCGAAGACGAGACGGGGATGGTCAACGTGCTGTGCACGCCGGGAGTGTGGGCGCGGCACCGGCGGGTGGCGCAGACCGCGCCTGCCATGCTGATCCGGGGTCAGCTGCAGAACGCCACCGGAGCGGTCACCGTGGTCGCCGAGCGCATGGGCCGCATCGAGATGGCGATCGGTTCGCGCTCAAGGGATTTCCGGTAGACCGACAGGCGTTACGCCTGGGGCGGCTCGGGGGGCGTCGTCCACACCTTGTCGACAGAGATCTTCAGCCGGGTGCTGAACCCGGACAAAAACTCCTCGCTGAAACCGAACTGCTTCGCGGTCTCGGCGTACTTGGCCACGTACTGGGCGTCTTTCAAGGGGTCGACGTCGTCAGCGTCGATGCTCGTTTCGCCGCCGACGGCAACCACCCCGCTACCGCTGCCATCGGAATCGAGGTTCAGGCTGACGCGTGGGTGGCGCTTGATGTGCGCGACCTTCGCCGCGTCGGGTCTGGAGTAGACGAAGACGTCCTTGCCGTCAAAGGTGAACCACACCAGGCGCGGAACCGGTTGTCCCGATTTCGCGACGGTGGTCAGCCAGCCGTAGTGCTCGGATTCGAGCCGCTGTGAAACCTCTTGAGTGAATTCGGAAGTCATGTTTGCAAATGTAGTCTCACCCCATGACGAGCCTGAATCTGTCCGCCGACGAAGTTCTGACCACTACCCGTTCAGTGCGTAAACGCCTCGATTTCGAGAAGCCGGTCCCCCGCGAGGTGCTGCTGGAGTGTCTCGAGCTGGCGATTCAGGCGCCCACTGGCTCGAACCAGCAAGGCTGGCAATGGGTGTTCGTCGAAGACCCCGACAAGAAGAAGGTGCTCGGCGATATCTACCGGCGCAACTTCGAGGAGTACCGCAAGCAGGAGGAGCCGCAGTACGCCGAGGGCGACAGCCGAGCCGCGCAACGCGGACGAGTGGTGTCGTCGGCGATGTACCTCGCCGAGCACATGCAGGACGCACCCGTGCTGCTGATCCCGTGCCTGGAGGGATCGTCGGACTACGCGATGTACGGCGGCGCGTCCTTCTGGGGCTCGATCATCCCGGCGGCCTGGAGCTACATGATGGCCTTGCGGTCGCGCGGCCTCGGGTCGGCGTACACCACGCTGCACCTGCTCGGCGACGGTGAAAAGGAGGCCGCCGAGATGCTGGGCATCCCCTACGAGAACTACCGACAGGCCGGGCTCTTCCCCGTCGCCTACACGAAAGGGACGGACTTCAAGCCGGCAAAGCGGCTGCCCGGGGAGCAGATCGCGCACTTCGACACCTGGTGACGGTCGTCGGCGGGGCGGCAACCTGTGCGACATAGGTGGAAGCCGAGCAAGCCAGCGGCTACACCGCCCCGGAGAAGCCCTGCTGACGCCACGCCTCGTACACCGCGACGGCGGCGGCGTTCGAGAGGTTGAGCGACCGGCGCCCGCCGATCATCGGGATGCGCACGGCAGCGGTCACCGCCGGGTCAGCGAGGGTCTGGGCGTCCAGCCCCGTCGGCTCCGGACCGAACAGCAGCACATCGGCGGGCCGATACGAGATGTCGGCAAAAGACGTCGTCGCATGTGCGGTGAACGCGAACACCCGCGCGGGAAGAACAGCGCGCCACGCCGCGGCCAGGGAGTCGTGCACTGTGACGCTGGCCAGGTCGTGGTAGTCGAGGCCGGCGCGCCTGAGCTTCGGCTCGGACAGATCGAAACCGAGCGGCTGCACCAGGTGCAGTTCGCAACCGGTCGCAGCAACCATCCGAATCGCATTGCCGGTGTTCGGGGCAATGCGCGGCGAGTAGAACATTACGCGGAACACCTGCATCATGATGTCAGCTAGGCGAACAGTGCCGTGTTCGCTCGAGCAAAGACCGAAACAAAAACGAAGCGCGTTCGACCCCCGGCAAACAATCGTGCGCAATGGCGAAGTTTACGCGAGCAGTTCGCAAAAAATATTTGCTCGCGTAGAATTCGAGCGCGGCAGCGCAATACCTGTGAACTCTGTCTGTTCAGTAAGAACGGGTGGTGTCCACTGGTGATCGCTGTCATACTCATCGAATTGCCAGGCGTTTACCGCCCGCCCGACTGGCCAGGACCACCGGGATCAACAAAGCAGGAAAGTCTATGGACCACGCGGACATTCACTACATCGACAAATCGGTGCTTCCCAAGGGCGCCGGCCGATGACCATGTTCGAGCAGCCCGCGCTGCACGAGGAGGCGGAAGAATTGGCCCCGCCCGGGCCCGCCAAACGCCCGTCCAGGCTGTCCCCGGCGAACTGGTCGGTTCGCTGGAAGGTGCTGGCGATCGTCCTGATCCCAGTCGCGCTGGCCGTCGCGTTGGCCGGGTTGCGCGTTTACAACAGCATCACCGACGCCCGCGATCTGCGGGCGGCAGCCGATCGCGCCGAGATGGTCACGCCGATCGAGGACTACACCGGGGCGCTTGAAAGCGCGATGCTTGCCTATTCGGCGGGCACCGACGGTCCCGTGGCACGCAAGGCCTTCGACGACAGCCGTGCCGAACTCGAGCGGAAGCTGTCGCGTACGGCAGTCGACCCGGACGTCCGCGACGGCATCGACCGGCTCCTGAAGGCCGGCCCGGCCCTCCTGGACCAGGTCGCGTCCAACAGCATCGGACTTCGCGAGACCGTGACCACGTATGCGCCGGTACTGCTCACCGCCGAGGACGCGATCGTCGGGTCGGTCCGCGTCGAGGATGAGTCGCTGCGCTCGCAGGCCCAGGGTCTGAGCCGCGCGGTCGGTGCACGCGGACAGATGTTCATGCAGAAGCTGTTGGTCAATCGGGGCGCCGACCTGCCGGAACCGGTGCTGCGCACGTCGATGAGCACGCTGGCGGGCACCGAGCCGTCAACGTTGTTCGGGATGAACCAGGTGCTCGGCGTCGGGTCACCGGACGCGAAGACGCTGCAGGACCAGTTCGTGACGCGGATGGCGATCATCTCCAACCCCGACGTCGCTGTGCTCGGCAACCCGGACCTCGTCCAGTCATTGCGGGCCACCGACGACATCGCCAAGAAGGTGATCGGCAACACCACGGCCGCGGTCACCAAATCGGTCGACAAGGGGGCTACGGCGGCCCGAACCGCCGCGATCCGCGACTCCGCGATCGTGGCCGCTGCGCTGGTGCTGGCGCTGCTGCTGGTGTTCCTGGTCGCCCGCTCGCTGATCCGGCCGTTGCGCCGGCTGCGCGACGGGGCGCTACGGGTGGCGCACGAGAACCTGCCGGATGAGATCGAGCGCATCAACGCCGGCGAACAACCCGGCGCGATCCAGCCGATTCCCGTGAACACGACCGAGGAGATCGGGCAGGTCGCCCATGCGGTGGACGATCTGCACGAGCAGGCGCTGTTGCTGGCAGCCGAGCAGGCGCGGCTGCAACTGCACGTCACCGACATGTTCGAAACGATGTCGCGACGGAGCCGGTCGCTCGTCGACCAGCAGCTCTCGCTGATCGACGACCTCGAACGTCACGAGGACGATCCACAGCGGCTGGACGCTCTGTACACGCTCGACCACCTCGCCGCGCGGATGGGTCGAAACGGCACCAACCTGCTGATCCTGGCCGGCGCGAAGATTCGTCGCGAACAGACCCAGCCGATGCCGGTTGCCGACGTCGTCAGCGCCGCCGCGTCCCAGGTGGAGAACTACCAACGCGTGGTGACCGCGACCGTGCCGGACAGCTCGGTGGTGCCCGAAGCGGCGGGTGACATCGTCCACCTGCTGGCCGAACTGCTCGACAATGCGCTGCGCTACTCGCCGCCGGAGTCGGAGGTTCGGGTGTCGGCGGTGCACACCGGCAACCGGGGCATGGTCATCGAGGTCACCGACAATGGCCTGGGCATCACCGACGGCGACCTGCGGATGGCCAACATGCGGCTGGATTCGGGTGGTGAGGTGACCCCGTACACGACGCGGCACATGGGTCTGTTCGTGGTCGGCCGCCTCGCGAGGCAGCACGGGTTGGTTGTCCGGCTGCGCAGCTCGGTCGTAGGCGATTCGCGTTCCGGGATGACAGCGGGCGTCTTCATTCCGGCCGCACTGGTCGACCGGCTGGACGGTGAGTACACGACGCCGGAGGCCGCGTTTCAACCGGCGGCCGAGCCGGTCCCGGAGGTCGCCCCGTCGGCGACGCAGCACCGCGGCGCCGGGCTGTTCGGTCAGCGCAACGGGTCTTCGCACGAAGGCTCGGTGCTGCCGCAGCGCAGCCCGGGCACGAGCGGAATCACAAGCGGGCCTGAGCCGGAACGCGTCGCCACGTCATCGGCCCAGCCGCGGACGCCGGCTGACACGTCGGCGTTCTTCTCGGCACGCGAGCAGGCCGGTGAGGCAGAGCCGGTGGCTGAGCCGCACGCTGCCGAGCCCGAGCCCGAAGCCGAGTACTACCCCGATCCCGAGCCCGAAGCCGACTACCAGCCCGAGCCTGAGGCCGAGCCCGACCCCGAGGCCGAGCCCGCTGAGGAGATGCCCGCGGCGGCGCGCACGCGACCGCCGTCGTCGCCACTCGGCGATACCGATGTGATCTTCCAGCGCATGGTGTCGGAGTGGCTGGTCGACCCCAAGGAACTCATGCCTCCGACGCAGTCCTGGGAATCGGTGTGGGACAGCGGCTGGGCGGCGGCAGAGGACGCCGAGGACGCGCCGGTCGACACGCGAACAGAACACGGCCTGCCGGTGCGCGAGCCAGGTGCCCGGTTGGTCCCCGGCTCCGCGGAACCCGCACGACCCAATGGTGCCGCTCACCGCAGGTCGGACGACGGGGACTCCGAACCCGCAGATCCGGTTCCGCGCCGCGACCCGGAGGCAGTGCGGGCGTCGTTGTCGAACCACTGGGGTGGCGTTCGCGCCGGCCGTTCGCACGCGCGCGACGAATCGGACGACGTATGACGAATCCTGACCGCTCTCATCACAATCAGTCGCTGGACTGGCTCGTGACGGCGTTCGCGCGGGATGTGCCCGGTGTGGCACATGCGGTCCTGGTGTCGGCCGACGGCCTGCTGGTCGCGGCCAGCGAGCACCTTCCGGCGGAACGTGCCGACCAATTGGCCGCTGTCAGTTCAGGTTTGGCGAGCCTGTCCACGGGGGCGGCTCAGCTGTTCGAGGGTGGCGACGTACTGCAGTCGGTCGTCGAGATGGAGAACGGTTACCTGCTGCTGATGCGCGTCGGTGACGGTTCACATCTGGCGGTACTGGCGTCCATGTCGTGCGACATCGGACAGGTCG
>JAVHWG010000142.1:0-4922 GCA_032159965.1 Mycobacterium sp. | reverse complement strand
GGCCCACATCCTGCGTGGACTGGTCAAGGCCCTCGACGCGCTCGACGAGGTCATCGCGCTGATCCGGGCGTCGGAGACCGTCGACGTCGCCCGCCAGGGCCTGATCGAGCTCCTCGACATCGACGAGATCCAGGCTCAGGCGATCCTGGACATGCAATTGCGCCGCCTCGCGGCTTTGGAGCGCCAGCGCATCGTCGACGACCTGGCCAAGATCGAAACCGAGATCGCCGACCTGGAAGACATTCTCGCCAAGCCGGAGCGGCAGCGCACAATCGTGCACGACGAACTCGCTGAACTCGTCGAGAAGTACGGCGACAACCGCCGGACCCGGATCATCCCGGCCGACGGTGACGTCGCGGACGAGGATCTGATCGCGCGCGAAGAAGTGGTCGTCACGATCACCGAGACCGGCTACGCCAAGAGGACCAAGTCCGACCTGTACCGCAGCCAGAAACGGGGCGGTAAGGGAGTGCAGGGCGCGGGCCTGAAGCAGGACGACATCGTCAACCACTTCTTCGTCTGCTCGACGCATGACTGGATTCTGTTCTTCACCACGCAGGGCCGGGTCTACCGCGCTAAGGCCTACGACCTGCCGGAGGCGTCGCGCATCGCGCGCGGCCAGCACGTCGCGAACCTGCTGGCATTCCAGCCCGAGGAGCGCATCGCGCAGGTGATTCAGATACAGAGCTACGAGGACGCGCCCTACCTCGTGCTCGCCACCCGCAACGGGTTGGTGAAGAAGTCGAAGCTGACCGACTTCGACTCCAATCGGTCGGGCGGCATCGTCGCGATCAACCTGCGCGACGGGGACGAACTCGTCGGTGCTGTGCTGTGTTCTGCCGAGAGCGACCTGTTGCTGGTGTCGGCCAAGGGCCAGTCGATCCGGTTCACTGCCGGCGACGAGGCGCTGCGGCCGATGGGGCGGGCCACGTCCGGTGTGCAAGGCATGAGATTCAACGTCGACGACGTCCTGTTGTCCCTCAACGTCGTGGTGCCCGACACGTATCTGCTGGTCGCAACCTCCGGCGGCTACGCGAAGCGCACCGCGATCGACGAGTATCCGGTCCAGGGCCGCGGCGGCAAAGGGGTGCTGACCATCCAGTACGACCGTCGGCGTGGCACGCTGGTCGGAGCGCTGATCGTCGACAACGACACGGAGTTGTACGCGATCACCTCGGGTGGCGGTGTGATCCGCACGGCCGCCCGGCAGGTTCGCAAGGCCGGACGCCAGACCAAGGGCGTTCGTTTGATGAACCTGGGCGAGGGCGACACACTGATAGCCGTCGCGCGCAACGCCGAAGAAGGCGTCGGCACGGACGCGGACGCCGAACCGGATCAGACGACGTGAGGAGCCGCAGGTGAGCTCACCGAACGACCCGGGCAACGGTAATGGGCCGCGCCCACCCGCTTCGCCATCAACCCCGGCGCCGTCCTCGCAGGGTTCGACGACCGACCGCGTGGAGGCGCCGGCCTGGCCGCGCGGTGGTGCAGGTCGTCCCCCGCAGGCGCCCAGGCGGCAGGAGGCGGCGGCCGGACCGTCCGCCTCGCAGGGCATCGAAGAACGGGTCAACCGGTTCATGTCGGGACGTGCACAAGGCACGCCGGCCACCGAGGGCGACGTCGCGGCGCCCACCCGCCCGGAAACCCCGGGCCGCGTAGAGCCGCAGGTCCGCACTGAAGCGCTGCGCAGCGAGCTGCCCGACCTCTCGAGTCCACCGCCGCGGCCGGCGCGACCGGCGTCGCCAGAGCGCGAACCCGAGGTGAGCGGGCCGCAACGGCGGCGGATGCAGGTCGGCGCGCGGGCGAGCGGGCCGGTCCGCGCCAGTATGCAATTGCGGCGCGTGGACCCCTGGAGCGTGCTCAAGGTGTCGCTGGTGCTGTCCGTGGTGCTGTTCTTCGTGTGGATGATCGCCGTGGCGTTTCTGTATCTCGTGCTCGGCGGGATGGGCGTGTGGAGCAAGCTCAACAACAATGTCGGTGATCTTCTGACCAACACCTCCAACAGTGAGTTGGTGTCCAGCGGCACGATCTTCGGCGGGGCTGCGCTGATCGGGCTGGTGAACATCGTGCTGATGACGGCCATGGCCACGGTGGGGGCGTTCATCTACAACCTGACCACCGACCTGGTCGGTGGCGTGGAAGTGACGCTGGCCGACAGGGATTAGATTCGGCACCCGCGGTTGCGGTAATCTCGTCGCTCGGTCCTATGCGTGTACGGGGCTATAGCTCAGGCGGTTAGAGCGCTTCGCTGATAACGAAGAGGTCGGAGGTTCGAGTCCTCCTAGCCCCACGGAAGAGGTGCGTGATGAGGCTGGCTGCCCTGCTCGGCGTCCTCGCGGTCGCCGTGCTGATCGTGCGGTCACGGCGTCGCGACGAGGTCTGGCACGTGGCCGCCGACGAACCTCCTGAGGGGCCTTAGCTCAGTTGGTAGAGCGCTGCCTTTGCAAGGCAGAAGTCAGGGGTTCGAATCCCCTAGGCTCCACAAGCAATTGCTGGTCCAGGCGCCGCTTACGGCCGCGGCTCGACCTCGACGCTCGGCAGCCGGGGTGAAGGTTCGGGCTGCATGGACCGTCGGATGATCGAGAAGGCCACCGCGCCGCCCGCGACGGCGGCGACGCCGATTGTGCTGAACACCAACAGGCGCCGCCGGCGGTGCCGCGGCTGACGCGCCTCCTTCAGCGCTTGCGGCAGGTTGGCGGCGACTTCCTGCGCAGCCGCGAGTTCGCGCACGACGAGGTCCTGGGCCGCGCTCAACTCCTCGGCGACCCGGCTGGCGCGATACCGGCGGCGCAGCCCGCTGCCCACCGAGTGGGCGCTGTGCATACCGAGCCCGACCGTGCCGCGGGTGATGTCGACGGGTCCGACCGCGGTGTAATGCAACCCCCGGGTCAGCCGCTGCCGGGGTGTCAGCCGAACATTCGTAGTCACGGTCGCCTCTCTGCAGTCGCGTCGATTGAGGGTATCGGACGGCGCTGTCCGGCAGAGCGATGCGGCATGGCACACTTCAAGCCGTGACGAGCCCCATTCAGACCGCAACCGCGACACTGCACACAAATCGCGGAGACATCAAGATCGCGCTATTCGGCAACCATGCCCCCAAGACCGTCGCAAATTTCGTCGGATTGGCTGATGGCACAAAGGAATACACCACCGAGAGCGCGTCGGGTGCAAAATCGGGGCCGTTCTACGACGGCGCCGTCTTCCATCGCGTGATCCCCGGGTTCATGATCCAGGGCGGGGACCCGACGGGCACCGGCCGCGGCGGTCCGGGCTACCAATTCGGCGATGAATTTCACCCCGAGTTGCAGTTCAACAAGCCTTACCTGCTGGCGATGGCCAACGCGGGACCCGGGACCAACGGCTCGCAGTTCTTCATCACCGTCGGCCAGACCCCGCACCTGAATCGCAAGCACACGATCTTCGGCGAGGTCGTCGACCCGGCGTCGCAGCGCGTGGTGGATGCGATCGCGACCACCTCCACCGACGCACGCGACCGGCCCACCGAAGAGGTCGTCATCAACTCGATCACCGTCGAGTAGCGGCGCGCCCGCGCTACGCAGCCCCCGCCTACGCAGAGCCCGCGTATCCGGCCTCGGTAAGTGCGTCGAGTACATCGATCGGGTCGGTACCGAGGTCCCACCGGCTGAACACCATCAGCCGGTCGTCGACCGTGTCGATCTCGAGCAGCCGCACCTTGCGCGCGAGCCGGCGGAACTCGGTGATGCGAATGAGTCGGATCGCGGACTTCGGCAGGATCGTCGTCCGGAGCCACCCGCGGATCGCCAGGCCGCTGTCAGTGATTGCCAGCCTCGGCCGCGCGCGAAACGAGAAGCCCGCAAACACGACCATGCCCACCGCGGCAATGCCCACGAGCAGCCGACCCGGCGGGTCTGTGACCAGCGTCACAACTGCGACGCACATCACAATTCCTAACAAACCGGCAGCTGCGATGGCGGCGGGGTTGGGACCCCAGTCAGTTTGCTGCACTGCTCGTACACATGCCGCGACCAGACCCGATGAGGTTATCCACAGGCGCTATCCCCAATGGGGATGAATCACATCGGTGTGATTGGGTAACGGCAATGTTTCCGTGGTCGAAACACAACAGAAACTCGGCACGCCCCGGTCCCTGTGGCACGCCGGTCAGTGCCACCGCATCGTCAGCAACAGTCCGGTGATCATGAAAGCAAACGCGATGGCGTAGTTCCACTGCGCGAGGTCGGCCATCCACTGCAGCGCGCTCGGCACGTTGTACCCCGTGGCGCCGAGCTGGAATACCAGCAGCCACACCAACCCGATCAGCATCAGGCCGACGAATAGCGTCACGAACCACACGCTCGAAGGCCCGGCTTTCACCTTCACCGGCGTACGGCTCACCGGCCGGACGGTGAATTCATTCTTCTTGCGGACCTTGGACTTGGGCATGCGCTCCTCTCCTGCCTTATCGTGCCACGACATTATCCGATGCCCCCGCGGTGAGAGGATGGACCGGTGACGATGCAGCGCTCGGCCTGGCGCTTCGGGGTCCCGGTGGTCTGCCTGCTGGCGGGCGTGCTGCTGGCCGCGACGCACAGCGTGTCCGGCGGGAACGAGATCCGGCGCGGTGACTCACCCCGGCTCGTCGACCTTGTTCGCGAGGCCCAGCAGTCAGTGGATCGCCTCAGCGCCCAACGCGGCGACTTGAGCGCCCAGGTGGACGCAGCCCGCGCGGGGCCGGCGGCCAACGACTCGGAAGTGGCTGCGTTGTCGGCGAAGGTCGCCCCGCTGGCCGCGGTTGGGGGACTGACACCGATGCGAGGGCCTGGGCTGGTGGTGACGTTGACCGATGCCCAGCGCGATGCGAACGGCCAGTTCCCCCGGGACGCCGCGGTCGATGATCTCGTGGTGCACCAACAGGACATCCAGGCTGTGCTCAACGCCCT
>JAVHWG010000116.1:0-10618 GCA_032159965.1 Mycobacterium sp. | reverse complement strand
TACTCCACCGACCACCTGTGGCGGATAAGCCAGCCCTGACCATGCCGTCCGTAATCATCGACCGCGATGCTGCACACGATGCGGCGCAGCGTGAGTTGTCCAAGCCCATTTACCCCACGACCGATCCCACCGACCGCTTCAATGACTGGCTTGACGACCTCATCTATCACCTCGTCAGCACGGGAGCGCAGGTTCCCGGCGGATGGTTCACGATCTCGGTGCTGATCACGCTGCTGACCGTCGCGGTCATCGTCGCCGTCCGGGTCGCCCGTCGCACCATGCGGACCAACCGCAAGGGTGACTTCGAGCTGTTCGACACCGCCGAGCTGAGTGCCGCCGAGCACCGCGCAACGGCCGAACGGTTTGCAGCCGAAGGGGATTGGTCTGCAGCCATCCGGCACCGACTGCGTGCCGTCGCCCGCCAGCTGGAGGAAAACGGTGTGCTCAGCGCCGTCCCCGGTCGTACCGCAAACGAACTTGCGCGCGACGCCGGGCAGTCACTGCCCGACCTGACCGCTGATTTGACCGCTGCGGCAACGGCTTTCAATGACGTTACGTACGGCGAACTCCCCGGCACCTCGACCGCCTACCACGGCATAGCGGCGCTCGACGACCGGATCCGATCGAGTCGTGTGGCCTCACCGGCGTATACGGCCGGGCAGGGTGATGCTGAGTCGTGGGCGCAGCTACAGTGACGGATCTTGCTGCCGAGCACGCCGTTTCTCCTCCCGCGGCCGGCCGTTGGCGCACCGTGAGGTGGGTGCTGCTCGGTCTGTTGGTGATCGGTGCCGTCGCCATCGTGAGCACCTACCTCACCGGTCCGCGTCCGGGCGGTCCGCTGGACGCCGAGTCGACGAGCCCGAACGGGGCTCACGCGTTGGTCACGTTGTTGCGGGACCAAGGTGTCGACGTGGTTGTGGCGAACTCCGTGCCCGACGTCGAGAAAGCGGCGCGGCCCGACTCTCTGCTCTTTCTCGCCGAAAGCTACTACCTCGTCGATGACCGACTGCTGGCCCGCCTGACCGAGTTACCGGGCGACCGCTTGATCGTCCAACCGCTGTCGCTCGCACGCAAGACGTTCGCCCCTGGGATCAAGACGGGCAAGGGCGCGGTGTTCGGCGGGGGCGAACCCGATTGCGACCTGCCCGAGGCCATGCGAGCCGGCCCAGTCCAGATGCGGTCCACAGATTCCTACGAAGGCGTAGACGGCCAGACTGTGACGAGCTGCTACCAGGGCGCCGTCGTGCGTTATCGGGCCGGCGGTCGGACCATAACCGTGGTCGGCAGCCCGGACTTCCTGACGAACGGGGGCCTTCTGAAAGAGGGCAACGCCGCGCTGGCGATGAACCTCGCGGGTACGCGCCCGCGGTTGATCTGGTACGTGCCGCAGCGTTTCGAAGGCGAAAAGACGAACGCCACAAAGATTTCCGATCTAATACCCGACAACGTCGAGTGGATCGTCTGGCAGCTGTGCATCGTGGTGTTGCTGGCGGCTCTGTGGCGGGTCCGGCGGTTGGGCCCGCTGGTCGCCGAAAAATTGCCGGTCGTAGTGCGTGCATCGGAGACCGTCGAGGGCCGCGGCAGGCTGTACCGGTCCCGTCGAGCAAGTGACCGGGCCGCCGAGTCGCTACGCACGGCCGCACTGCAACGCATGCTGCCGCGGCTCGGTCTGGGCGTCAACGCGGCACCCCCCGCGATCGTGGCGGCGCTGGCGGAGCGGTGCAACAAGAGTTCAGAAGAGTTGCAGTACATGTTCTTTGGCCCCCAGCCAGCGTCGGATGACGACCTGGTGAACCTCGCCCGCACGCTCGACGACATCGAAAGGCAGGTCACGAATTCGTGACGCAACACGTCTCAGCTTCCGACCACGTCTCGCACGATCCGCGCGCAAAGTTGATGGCGTTGCGCACCGAGATCGGCAAGGCCGTCGTCGGCCAGGACGCGGTGGTCAGCGGCCTGGTGATCGCCTTGCTGTGCCGGGGCCATGTGCTGCTCGAAGGGGTGCCGGGCGTGGCCAAGACGCTGCTGGTCCGCGCGATGGCCGCCGCGCTGAGCCTCGAGTTCAAACGCGTGCAGTTCACGCCCGATCTGATGCCGGGCGATGTTACGGGATCGCTGGTCTACGACGCCCGCACCGCGATCTTCGAGTTCCGAAAGGGCCCGGTGTTCACGAATCTCCTTCTGGCTGACGAGATCAACAGAACACCGCCCAAGACCCAGGCGGCATTGTTGGAGGCAATGGAGGAGCGTCAGGTCAGCGTCGAGGGCGAAGCGCGCGCGTTGCCGGACCCGTTCATCGTCGCCGCCACACAGAACCCCATCGAGTACGAGGGCACATATCAGCTGCCTGAGGCTCAGCTCGATCGCTTCCTCCTCAAACTCATCGTGCCGCTGCCGCCACGCGACCAGGAAATCCAGATCCTCAATCGGCACGCACACGGCTTCGACCCGCGTGACCTGTCGACGATTCAGCCGGTTGCCAGCGCTGAGGACCTCAGGGCAGGCCGTCAGGAGGTGCAGGCGGTGCTCGTCGGCGACGAGGTGCTCGGCTACGTCGTTGACATTGTCCGCGCCACCCGCCAATCCCCCTCCTTGCAGCTCGGTGTGTCACCTCGAGGAGCAACAGCTCTGCTCGGGACGGCGCGGGCCTGGGCATGGTTGTCGGGCCGCAACTACGTCACTCCCGATGACGTCAAGGCGATGGCCCGGCCGGTCATGCGTCATCGCATCGGTCTGCGACCCGAGGCCGAACTCGAAGGTGCGACACCAGACGGGGTGCTCGACGGGATCTTGTCGTCGGTCCCGGTGCCGCGCTAGTGGTAATCACCGGCCGCGCCGCACTGCTGGCGCTGCTCTGCGTGCTGCCGATAGCGTTGTCCCCCTGGCCCGCAACACTTTTCTTGGTACTCGTGAGTGTGATCCTCGCCCTGATCCTGATCGACTTCACACTGGCGGCCAGCACCCGGGCGCTGCGGTACACCCGCAGGGGTGAGGTCACCGCGCGGCTCGGTCAGTCCGTCGATGCGGAGCTCACCGTCACCAACGGCGGCCGTCGCCGCTTCAACGGGCAGATCCGCGATGCCTGGGCGCCCAGCGCGCGAGGCACGCCGCGCTCACACACCGTCTCGATCGCGCCTGGGCAACGGCAGACTTTCGTCACGCAGTTACGGCCGATACGGCGCGGCGACCAGCTTGCGGCCACCACCACCGCCCGAGCGATCGGACCGCTGGGGATCGCCGGCCGGCAGAGTTCGCAGCATGTGCCGTGGCAGGTCCGCATCCTGCCGCCGTTCCTATCGCGTAAGCATCTGCCGTCGCGGCTGGCGCGGCTGCGCGAAATCGACGGTCTGTTGCCGGTGCTGATCCGCGGGCAGGGCACCGAGTTCGACTCGCTCCGCGAGTACGTGGTCGGAGACGACGTCCGGTCCATCGATTGGCGGGCGACTGCTCGCCGGGGTGATGTGGTGGTCCGGACCTGGCGGCCGGAGCGCGATCGGCGGGTGGTGCTTGTGCTGGACACCGGCCGGACCTCTGCTGGCCGGGTCGGGGTGGACCCCACCTTGAGTGACACCCGCGGCTGGCCGCGGCTGGACTGGTCGCTGGACGCCGCACTCCTGTTGGCGGCGTTGGCCTCCCGCGCCGGGGACCACGTCGACTTCCTGGCACACGACAGGGTGACGCGTGCCAGCGTCTACAACGCGTCCAGGACCGAGTTGCTCTCACAGTTGGTCGAGGCGATGGCACCTCTGCAGCCCGCTCTGGTCGAATCCGATGCCACCGCGTTGGTCGCGGCGATTCAGCGCCGGACCCGCAGGCGCGCGCTTGTGGTGCTGCTCACCGACCTCAACGCGTCAGCACTGGACGAGGGATTGATGCCGGTATTGCCCCGGTTGTCCAGCAAGCATCAGGTGATCGTCGCCGCCGTGACGGACCCGCGCGTCGACACGCTTGCGGCCGGTCGCTCCGACGCCGCGCAGGTGTACGACGCGGCTGCTGCGGAGCGGGCCCGCAATGACCGCGGAGCCATCGCCTCGCGGCTGCGCCGCGGCGGCGTCGATGTGGTGGACGCGCCGCCCGAAGAGTTGGCACCCGCACTGGCGGACCGTTACCTGGCGATGAAGGCCGCCGGACAGCTCTAGGCGACGACCGCTCAACGCACCAGATCGACGTCGGGGGCGTCGCTGAGGTCACCGGACTCCCCCGCCGCGACGGCCTTGCGTCCGAAGTGGATGACGTACGTGAGGAATGCGGCCTCAGCGAGCACGCCGATGCCGATGCGCACGAACGTCGGTAGCGGCGACGGCGTGACGAGCGCTTCGATCAGTCCCGAAATGAGCAGCACCACAAACAATCCCACAGCCACCGAGACCACGGCTCGGCCCTGCTCGGCAAGCGCCTGAATCCGCGGACGGTTGCCGGGCGAGATCACGGTCCATCCCAGCCGCATCCCGACAGCCGCTGCCAGGAAGACCGCAGTGAGCTCCAGTAGCCCGTGCGGACTGATCAGGGCAAGGAAAACGTCGCCCTTGCCGTTCCCGAACATCAGGCCTGCGTTCAGCCCCGTGTTGGCGGCGTTCTCGAAGAGCACGCGCGGGATCGGAATCCCCAGCAGTATCGCGAAGGCGATGCACTGAGCGGCGACCAGCGAGTTGTTCACCCACACCTTGAGCGCGAACGATCCTGCCGGGTTCTCGCTGTAATAGGACGCAAAGTCGTGGTTGACCAGCTGGTCGATCTCAGAGGGCGTGGCGACCGCCGCCTGCACCTCGGGATTTCCCGCCACCCAGAAAGCAACCACCACGGTGACGGCGAAGAAAGCCAACGCCGACGCCAGCCACCACCGCCACGCGCGGTACGCCACGACCGGAAACGACACCGTCCAGAATCGGGCGAACTCGCTCCACAGCGGTGCGTGCGCACCCGTGACCGCCGACCGCGCCCTCGCCACGAGACTGGACAAGCGTCCGACCAGCGCCGAATCCGACGACGCCGATCGCACCATCGACAGGTGCGTCGACGCGCGCTGGTAGAGGTCGACCATCTCGTCGATCTCTTGTCCTGACAGCCGACGTCGGCGTTTGACCAGAAACTCCAGACGGTCCCAGGTGGACCGGTGAGCCAGCACAAACGCGTCGACGTCCACGCGGCGAGTCTAGGACCGTGTGCTGGCCGGTAGCCTTCCGCGGTATGGCCGACGTGGTGACAGGCGACGCGGTCGTCGTCGAGGTACAGATCGCCCAGTTGCCGGTGCGTGCGGTCAGCGCGATCATCGACATCGCGATCATCTTCATCGCCTACCTCATCGGCGTGCTGCTGGTGGCGATCAGTATCAGCCAACTCGACGACGCACTTATCGCCGCGTTTCTGATCATCTTCACGGTGCTGGCGTTCATCGGCTACCCGGTGATCCTGGAGGTGAGCACGCGTGGCCGGTCACTCGGAAAGATGGTGATGGGCCTCCGGGTCGTCTCCGACGACGGCGGCCCGGAACGGTTCCGCCAGGCGTTGTTCCGGGCATTGGCATCGTTGATCGAGATCTGGGGTCTGCTCGGCGGTCCCGCAGTGATCTGCAGTCTCCTGTCGTCTAAAGGAAAACGTGTTGGTGACCTCTTCGCCGGCACGGTGGTCATCATCGAACGCGGGCCACGTTTGGCGCCGGCCCCCGGTATGCCACCGGCCCTGGCATGGTGGGCCTCGTCGCTGCAACTGTCCGGACTACGGCCCGAGACTGCGCAGATGGCGCGTCAATTCCTTTCTCGGGCAACGCAACTCGTCCCTGCGCTACGCCACGAGATGGCGTACCGGATCGCGAGCGACGTGTCCGCACAGGTGTCTCCGCCCGCACCTCCCGGGGCACCCCCGCAGTACGTCCTTGCCGCCGTATTGGCTGAACGACATCGCCGGGAGCTCATGCGGATGCGCCCGGCCCCGGGCACGCCGTCCTTCGGCATGCCACCAGCTGGCCCGCCGATGGCTCCGCCGCCGGTGCCGGTCCCACCGATGGCGTCGCCTGACGGCAGCCGGCCGCCCGCAGGGGATTTCGCGCCACCCACTTAGGTCCGGTCAGCCGCAATCCGTCGGGACCCCGCGGTACAGATGCACCGACACGGCGGCCAGCCACAGCCAGCCAAGCACCACCGACACCGTGAACATCAGCACTGTCGCCTGCGCGCCGGACCCAACCGAGATCGCACCGAATCCCGCCGCGAACAAGATCGCGGTCAGCCGCGAGTACCCCGCCCAGCCGCGCTGGCCGCGCCTCGCGAACCACTGGCCGAGCACGAAGCATGCCGCGATCAGACACGCGAACCCGACGGTGGCGACCAGCAGATGTACGACCCCATGCCAACTGACAGTCACCGACTCGGAGGTGCCGGGTGGAAACCCGGGCGCCGGGTCCGCGCGGAACACTCCGGCGGCGAGCAGTCCGGCACCGTATCCGCCGATAAGACACGAAGCCCATACCCCGGCGCGACTGGGCCGGATAGCGCGGTGGACACCCACGGCGGAAGCGATCGTCATGGCGCCGGTTACCAAAAAGTTCGCGATCTGGATCCACCCCTGCGACCCGTTGGCCAGCACACTGGCTGGGTGGCGGGACGGATCGAATCCTGGACGCATGGCAGCCTGCGCCGCCACGACCAGCAGGTAGAACGGGCCGGCGATTACGCCGTACCCGAGCAGGGACTTTGTTATGCGCGCCTCCAGCGGCGGCCTCGTCGTGGTCATCTCGAGCCTTCCGTCTAGAACTAGACGGTATAGTACTTATGACAAGACTGGACTGTCCAGTACTCGAGTGGAATCGTGGTGTCATGCCGCAGACCGACACACCGCCGCTGACTCGCTCGCAACAGAAACGCCGCTCCATACTGACGGCCGGCCGCGAACTGTTTTTGAGCAATGGCTACCAGGGCACCAGCATGGATCAGGTTGCGGCGCAGGCGGCGGTGTCAAAGCAGACGGTCTACAAGCACTTCGGCGAGAAGCGCGAACTGCTGCACACCATCGTGACCGATGCGATCGACGCCGTGGTATCCGCGATCGCGGACCGGATAGTCGCGCTGGCAGACTCGACCGACCTCGAGGAAGATCTCGTCGCCCTCGGCACTGATTATCTGCTTGCGGTGCTTAGCGAGTCGGTCGTCCAACTGCGACGGCTGGTGATCGCGGAGGCCAACCGCGTGCCGGAACTTGCGTCGCTCTACTACGAGCACGCGCCGGCACGAACCCTTGCCGCGTTCGCCGAGACGTTTCAGCGTCTGCACGACCGTGGTCTACTGCGCGTGACTGAGTCGGATTGTGCAGCAGACCACTTCGCGTTCTTGATCGTCGGCAGGCCGATCGACCAAGCCTTGTTCGGCGGCGGCCCGCAGGTGCTCGATGGAATGGATGTCGACCGCTACGTCCGCGCGGGCGTGCGGGTATTCCTGGCGGGATATCAGCCCGCAAGCATCAGTCGGTGATCCAGTTCCCGTGGAATCCATGGGGCACGCGCTGCGGGAGTTGCACGCGGGCAACGGGTTCGCCGGTGAACTCCGACGCGTCGAGGATGACGAGATCACTGCCGTCGCGCTCGGGGTCGTACACGTAGGTCATGTACCAGCCCGAGAGTTCATCCGGGTCCGATGACGACGGAGCGAAGACGGCCTCCCCTGGTTCGCCGTGGAAGCGGTGCTCTTCGGACTTGCCTGCATCCAGGTCGTAGCGGATCAGGTTCCCGTCACCCACGGCGACCGTGTATCGGGCCGACAGGCCGGCGCGCCGGTCGTCGATGCGCGGGAACTCCACACTGCGGTCGTCGAGTTGACGCTCCTCCACCCCTCCCGTAGCGAGATCGATGGTCCAGCGCCACATCACCCCGTCCTGGTCGAAACCGCCGTTGTGACGCCACAGTTCCGGATACCGAACTGCTTGCAGCACAATGGAATCACCCGAGTCGTACGCATTGGCGACATGGAAGACATAACACGGATCGATCTCGAACCAGCGGATCTCGCCGAAGGGGTCGTCGCGGCGCATGACACCGAAGCGGGCCCCGTAGTCATCGTCCCAGCGATAGGGCATGTCGAGTTCACCGCTCAGCGCGACGTCGAGGTTGAACACGATAGGCAGATCCATGAAGATCACGTGACGGGCGGTGAGCGCGAAGTCGTGCATCATCGTGTTCGCTTTGACGTCGAGCGCGCGGTTGATCGTGAGCTCGCCTGAGGCGTCAGCCCGGTGGTATGTCACGTACGGGGCCAGAAGGCTTCCGTAGCCGAAGAAGTGCAGCTCTCCCGTCGTTGGGCAGATCTTCGGATGTGCGGTCATCGAATCAACGAGTTTGCCTCCGAAGTCGTAGGCGCCCAACGTTTCCAGCTCGTTGGTGATCTCGTACGGCAGCGAGGTCTCGACGAGAGCGAGGGTCTTGCCCGCATGCCGGATGACGTGGGTATTGGCGACACTCGAGTGCAGGTTGCGCGTGAGGTCTGAGTTGTACAGCGGGATCGTCGTCTCGAAGCTGTCGGTGCGCACCCATCGATTGCGGTACCAGGCGGCACGGCCGTTCTCCAGCCGGACGCCGTGGACCATGCCGTCGCCGGCGAACCAGTGGCCGGTCGCCACACGTGGGTTCGGGCCGTTGCGCAGATACCAACCGTCGAGGTCCGCGGGGATCGAGCCCTCGACCGGCAGGTCGAATGCGGTCAGTTCGTCGGCGATTGGCGCGTAGTTGCCCTTCAAGAACGGAAGGATGGTGTCGGCCGTCTCGGTCATCGGGTCCTCTCTCGGTCGATCGACATTCCTCTTCTGACATGTCGACTATGACATTCCATATATGACATGTCAATACCGGAGGCTACTATGTCCTCGTGAGTCTGCGACACGCAGCGCTGGGCCTTCTCGCCCGCGCGCCCGCCAGCGGCTACGATCTGCTCAAGGTCTTCGAGGCGTCCATGGCGAACGTCTGGCCGGCGACGCAGAGCCAGCTCTACGGCGAACTCAACAAGCTCGCCGACGCCGAGCTCATCGCGGTGTCAGACGTCGGTCCACGAGGCCGCAAGGAGTACGCCATCACCGAGGCGGGACGCGTCGAGCTCCACCGCTGGCTGACCTCGTCGCAAGACGATCCGATCTTCCGGAGCGCCCAACTCCTGAGGGTCTTCCTGCTCGACGAACTCCCTGCGGACCAGGCGCGCGAGTTCGTGCAGAGATTTCAGGCCGAGGCTGACGAGGAGCACGCGCGCTACGCGCAGATCCGCGACAAGTACGACTGGTCGTGCGGTGACCACGCGTTCTTCCAGCGCGCGGCACTGGAGAACGGCCTGCGATTCAGCCGGATGCAGTCGGAGTGGGCGAGCTGGTTGCTTGACCAGCTGGACAAGCGTTGACGACACGCAGACCACGTCAGCTGAGGCGGGTGGCCTCGAGCTGGATCACAAAGTCGGATATCGCCGCCGCGTCCTGGACCGTGGTCGGGTGGCCGGCTTCGACCGCTTCGATCAGCTCACCGGACACACCGACGGCGTTTGCGGTCTCGGCCGCCGACAGGTTGGCCCGCCGGCGCGCCGCGAACAGGCGCTGACCCAGCGTCGCGTTCGGCGACGCGGCGGCGGCGAGCATCAGCTGTTCATAGCGCGTGCGCACGGTGCTGAGGGCCATTACGACGGCGGGCATGGCACGGCTCTGCCGCGCCGCACGCGCGATGACGGCTTCCAGCTGGCGAAGGTCAGCAAGTATCACCTCAGCGCGTCGCGCGAAATCGGAATCGGACGGCTGCGGCAACGCGGCGATCGCCGTTTCGAACGTCTTCATGGCCACCTCGACAGCCCCCACGATCAGCGGCGCCTGATCGCCACCTGGATCCGGCTCCCGCTGCTCGCCTGGCAGGGCGCCACCATTGCGAATATTCGCGATGGCGCCCGGTGGCCACTGAAGCACCTCTTCGAGCTTTGCCCTGGTACGTTCCCTGGGCCAGCTGCGGCCCTTTTCGAACGCAATCAGCGCGCCGGCGTTCATGATTCGGTACTTCGCAAGAGTTCGTTGAGTGATGTCGAGTTCGCGGCGGCGCGCGGCGACCGCGGAGCCGGCCCTCGCGATCCCGTCGTCGACGGGCACCTCGTCGGCCGTGACGTCAACGGCATCGCTGTCCGTGAAGGCGTCCGCGAAGTGGAATGTGATCGCCGTGCCACCGGCGCTGCCGACATTGATGGTCGATCCGTCTTCGATGTCGACAATGTTGCGGCGGACGCCACCGACGAACATGCCGGTCCGGCTGTTGTTGTCGACAGCGCGCCAGCCATCGCGCTCGACTTCAAGCCGGACATGGGCGCGCGAGACCCTGGGGTCGGCCACAGACAGATCGGCGTCCGGTCCGCGCCCGATCATGGCGGGCGCCTGCTCGGGCGCCAACGTCTGCTTCACACCTGCGCAGTCGACGATCAGCGTCGCGGGGTCATCCATCGCCGATCACTGTATCTGCCGAGTCCGTCAAGGCAGCGCAGACAGACCGTTTCGTTGCTATGGTTCTCCGCCCCGATTCGGGCCTTCATTCCCGGCTCTCTGTTTATGCCGTTCAGTTAGCCGTTGCAACGCTACGGAATTGGTGCTACGTTTCATTTCTCAACCCAAGGAGTCGTGA
>JAVHWG010000113.1:0-5351 GCA_032159965.1 Mycobacterium sp. | reverse complement strand
CCCTTGTCGGCCACCATCTGCTGGCGGGTGAGGTTCGCGATCCGGCCGTGGAGCCGCTTCACCCACGGATACTCGCCGGTCGCGGTGACGTGCCAGCCCTCTGGCGCGTTGAGCGGTCCGGAGATCTGCAGGGCGTCGAACCTCGCGGGCGGAGGGAAGGGAGGCACCGGCAGCTTGACCATCGCGAGGAGAATCGCCACGGTCAGGACGAGCGGAAGGCCTGCGAGCACCTGGCCCGCGGCCACGGGTTCGACTTTGCGATCGAGGACGCGCTTCGGCTGACCCCGCCGGGCGGCGAAGAACATCGCCAGGCTGACCAGAGCGGTCGCGGTGAAGGCCGGGATCAACTGAAAGGCGATGACGGGTGCGTACGGATGAGTCACCGCCATCACCCACAACACCAGCGAGCCGACCGCCCAGGTGGCGATCCCGCCTGCCCAGCCACGTCGCAGCGTCCGTCCCACCGAGATGCCCGTGGCCGAGGCGGCGATGATCAGCATGGCTGCACCAGCCGAAATCCTGTTGCCGCCCAACAGAATCACCAGGAGGTGATAGGGCAACGTGAACATCGTCAGCATGAAGAGCCAGACCCCGAGGAATCTGCCGAGGGGCCTCAAGCCGAAGAGCACGATCGCCGAACTGAGGACGAACACCCACATCGCGAGCAGGTCGAGACGCAGCAGGTTGAAGTACAGCGCATACCTCTGCAGCAGCACTGCATGCAGCAACAGGGCGAATATCAATCCCATCGTGCCGACGATCAGGTCCGTCTGCCTGTCGTGGATCGGCAACTCGGTGCGCGGCCGACGCGCGATCCCCTGTGCGGCCAGTATCGCGAACAGCGGAAGGGTCCAGACGTACCCGTTGAAGCCACCGCCGACCGTCGTGGCATACAGAGCGCCCAGGCTCGGGACGAAGGCGACGAGCGCGAGGATCCCAATGAAGAACCAGCGCAGCACGATTCGCGTCGACGGATGCAGAATGAAGCGCATCACCGGCCCTTTTGGCGCAGGTGGTTCCTCGACCTCGGGCTCCGTCGTTGCGGTCATCGACTGGCTGAGGTGGGTCGTCTACGGCGCAGAGCGAGCCAGCCGAGCAGGGCGGTCGCCGCGGCGGCTACTACGCCAATCAGCCACCACCTGGAATGCGAGTCGTCCGGCTTCCCGACATCGGGCTCACCGGGAGACGCTGCGGCGAAGGTCACCGGCGGCCGGTCGGGTGCCTGAATGATCGCCGCGCCGTTCAGCTTCGACCATCGACGAGAATCGGCATCCAGCCACGCCAGCAGCGAATCAAGCTGCACTGCTGCACCATTCGACGTCGCTACCACGACGGTCCGATCGCCGTCGACGACTGTCTGCAGCGAGCCGAATCGGAGCCCGGGGTCGAGGGTGAGCGTCGATGGTTCTCCTCCCCCGACCGGCTCGACGTTGACTTCGCCCCCGCCGCCTGCGCTGACGGGCAGCTTGATGTTCTGATCGCTCCAGCCGTCCGGCGATATCAACAATGCGGGTCCGGATGCACCCACCGCGTCGGCAAGCGGTTTCACCTCGGTGTCGATGGGCAGGCTACTGAGCCGCTGCAGCCCCTCCACCACCGCGACCGCACGGGAGGTGTCGGCCGACGAGCCGACCTCGATGCCGACCTCCAGCCGCGGCATCAACGCCTGCGGCAGTGACTGAAAGCCAGGGGGCAGAGGTGGATTCGCTGCGTTGCTCTCGACGACGGTGGCGCCGTCGATGACGAGCTTGACCGGTTGAAACTCCCCACACACCCCGGTGTTACCGCTCAGGTCGACGGCGACGTCGAGATTGGTAGTCCTGGTGAGCCTATCGTTGGGCACGTTGACCCATCGATCGATGGACCCACTGGCGTCGGTCGGCCAGTGATCGACAGGACTGCCGCCGACCGAAGCGACGAGCTGGCCGCCAACACTGGCGGGCAGCGGCGTGTAGGACCCCTTCAGCTGCACGCGCACGTCGCGTACCGACCGACCGAGTCGGGTCTGGTCCAGCCCGATCGATACCTGCGGCTCCAACGCGGTCGCGTTGACGCCGGGTTGGCCAAGGGCGCGGATCGTGGTCTCGTTGCCGAGGAGCTGTGGACTCGAGTGAAACTGTCCTGCAACGGCTTTAGACGACAACGCCAGCCGGGACAGGTCACTGCTGATCAGTCTGGACTGATTCACCAGCTCATTGCCGCTGCCGGAGACGAGAAGCGACGGCACGCCGGTGTCACCCTGCAGCGTGACGCCCGACGACGGGCCCTCCTTGACGACGATCTGGCGCTCCAGCGGTTGCGACGGCGCGGGAGGCACCGTCGCATTGCCTGCCAGCGCCACCAGTTCGACGTCGAGCGCCTGGTCGCCGTAGCGTGCGACCACCGCACTCGTCAACCGGACCGCAGCGTCGGACTCAGCCTGCGACGGGCGTTCGGGAACGAAGAGCGTCAACCGCTGCAGCACTGGGGGAAGGAAGTCGGCGACGGCTTTCGGCGGTAACTCCCTGCCGGTGAAGGAGATGGTGGCATCGGCCAGTCGCAGCGGCGAGTTCGTGTCGAACAGGCAGTAGTCCACCGGTGGCGCCAGCTGACTGCGAAGAAGCACCGTGACGGCGTTGCCGTCGACCTCCGCGCCCGTGAGCGGAATGGTGATGGGCGTGCGGTCCGTAGCGGGCAACTCCACGCGCGAAACGGTGCGATTGTCCTGGGTCACGCTGATGTTGCCGGCGCGCACGTTCGCGGGCAGTTCGACGACCGCGTTCAGCGACGCCGGTGTAAGCCCCTGCGGCACGGGGAAAGTCAGCGTCTGAACGCCCTGGACACCGTACATCGCGAGGTCCGCTTCACCGCCCATCGTCGACAAGCGCAGCGTCGGGGCGTCGGCGAGAAGACCGCCGTCCACCGGCGCGGCATCCGCCATGGGCATTTCAGCGACCATCGTAGTTAACAATGCCAGAACCATGCAGGTCGAGGCCACGGCACGAAAGATGAACCATATCGGCGCGGTCATGCCTCGAATGTTAGCGAAACCACAGCCGTGGCAAACACAATTTCGCCGATCCTGTCAGGAGCGGTCAAGTGCCGCTCAGACCAAGAACGTGTCCAGAAACGCGAAAGCCCCGCTCGCCGAGGCGCGCGGGGCTTTGCGGTTGGCTGTTACTTGGCGCGCTCGAGAACCTCGACGAGGCGCCAGCGCTTGGTCGCCGACAACGGCCGCGTTTCCATCAGCGACACACGGTCGCCGACACCCGCGGTGCCATTCTCGTCATGCGCCTTGACCTTGGTCGTGGTCCGAATGATCTTGCCGTACAGCGGATGCCGGTGACGAGCCTCGAGCTCGACCACGATGGTCTTTTGCATCTTGTCGCTGACCACGTAGCCGATGGCCGTCTTGCGACGTCCGCGCGGCTTCTCGGTGCGGGGCGTGTTCTTCGGGCCCTTGTCAGTCTTTGTCTCTGCCATTACGAATCCTCACCTGCGGGTCCGGAGGCCAGACCCAACTCACGTTCACGCAGCACGGTGTACACCCGCGCAATTTCCTGCCGGACGACCCGCAGCCGGCGGTTGTTCGCCAATTGGCCAGTGGCCATTTGGAAGCGAAGGTTGAAGAGCTCTTCCTTCGACTCGCGCACACGCGCGTTCAGTTCTTCGTCGGTCAACTCACGCAGTTCACCGGGCGATGTTCCAACTGCCATCAGAACTGCTCCTCTCGGGTAACGATGCGCGCCTTGATCGGCAGCTTGTGGATCGCGCGGGTGAGTGCATCCCTGGCGATCTTCTCGTCGGGGTAGCTCAGCTCGAACAGGATGCGTCCGGGCTTGACGTTGGCAATCCACCATTCGGGCGAACCCTTGCCGGAACCCATGCGGGTCTCGGCGGGCTTCTTGGTCAACGGGCGGTCGGGGAAGATGTTGATCCACACCTTGCCGCCACGCTTGATGTGCCGGTTGATGGCGATACGAGCGGACTCGATCTGCCGGTTGGTGACGTAAGCGTGCTCCAGCGCCTGGATCCCGTATTCACCGAAGCTGACGGACGTGCCGCCGCTGGCGATGCCGCGCTGCCGGGGGTGGTGCTGCTTGCGGTGCTTGACCTTGCGGGGAATCAACATGACTAGCTCTCCGTGCTCTCAGCGGCTGGCGCCTCCGTAGCAGCAGGTGCCTCGGTGGCGACGGCCGACGTATCAGCTGCGGGCGTTTCCTCACTGGCGGCGCGACCGGCCTCGGTGCTGGTCGCGGTGGTGCCCGAAGCGCCACTGCGACGCGGACGGGTTGCACCCGTCGGACGCTCGCGGCGGGGACGCTCGGCGCCCGCGGGGGCAGCGGCGCTCAGTTCCCGCTTGCCACCGACGATGTCGCCCTTGTAGATCCAGACCTTCACGCCGATGCGCCCGAACGTCGTCTTGGCCTCGTAAAGCCCGTAGTCGATGTCGGCGCGCAGCGTGTGCAGCGGGACGCGGCCCTCGCGGTAGAACTCCGAGCGGCTCATCTCCGCACCGCCGAGGCGGCCCGAGCACTGCACCCGGATGCCCTTGACGTTCGGCTGACGCATCGCCGACTGAATCGCCTTGCGCATGGCGCGACGGAATGCGACGCGGTTGGACAGCTGCTCGGCGACGCCCTGGGCGACCAACTGAGCCACCGACTCGGGGCTCTTCACCTCGAGGATGTTGAGCTGCACCTGCTTGCCGGTCAGCTTCTCCAGATCGGTACGGATGCGGTCAGCCTCGGTGCCGCGGCGTCCGATGACGATGCCGGGACGCGCGGTGTGGATGTCGACGCGCACCCGGTCACGGGTGCGTTCGATCTCCACGTCGGCGATGCCTGCGCGCTCGAGTCCGGTGGCCAGGAGACGGCGGATGGCGACGTCTTCCTTGACGTAGTCCGCGTACTGCTTGTCGGCGTACCAACGGGACTTCCAGTCGGTCGTGATACCGAGCCGGAATCCGTGGGGATTGATCTTCTGGCCCATTACTCCGAGCCCTCCTTCGCGTCAGACGCTTCAGCAGTCTTCTTGGCGGGTGCCTTCTTGGCAGGTGCCTTCTTGGCGGCCGCCTTGGCCGGACCGGAGGTCGCGGCCGGAGCGGTTCCGGAAGCCGCCTTGCTGCCCTGGGCGCGACGCGCACGTGCGGCGCTCGCCGAGGCGGAGTCCTTGCCCTTGGCTGGACGGCTTTCCACGATCACCGTGATGTGGCTGGTGCGCTTGCGGATCCGGAACGCGCGGCCTTGCGCGCGGGGACGGATGCGCTTGGCGGTCGGGCCACCGTCGGCGTGGATGGTGGCGACGACCAGGGTCGCCGGGTCCAAGCCATCGTTGTTCTGCGCGTTGGCGGCCGCACTGGCGATCACCTT
>JAVHWG010000111.1:0-3958 GCA_032159965.1 Mycobacterium sp. | reverse complement strand
TCGCCACAATCACAGCCAAAATATCCGCGGCCGTAGGGCTCGACGGAGCATGCGCGCCACGCGTCAACCGAGCCTCGAGCAGCCCCACCGACGCGACCGTCGCATAACCAGACGAGAGCGCCGCAGCGCGACGACTTTCTTGGAGTATTGGAGCCGCGTCGCTGCGGTGAAATCCGAACATCTCGCCGAAAAGAGCGCTAGATGGTCTAATGATGCGTCGCGGATAGCGCCGTACCGGGCTCGAGGGCACAAGGCCGACCGTGAAGGCGATCAGAAAGATGCTGCGCGAGCGACATCCGCCCATCATGTGACGCGCGTCGCCTGGAAAAACGCGCCACGGACTAGGGGTGTTCGGAGCGAGCCGGCGGTTCGGCCGAATCAATTGGGGCGGCGGCCGCGTCGAGCTTCGAATCGTCGTCGCTCTGGGGCTTCACTTCCGTCCTGAATATCCTGATGGACTGTGCGACGCTCTTCGACAAAGCGGGCAACTTGGCGGCGCCAAAGAGAAGCAGAACGATTGCGAGAACGATGGCCAAATGCCACCCGGTGAGACTTCCTAGCATCGTGAGCGACCCTTTCGGCGATCAATCATGGCAACTCCTAAAACGGTGTGTAAGTATCAGCCCTCATCACTTTAGTATATTTTTGATACCGCAAACCTTTTTATACCAAAATGCTTTTGTAACCGGTATATCTTGGTTACTATAGGCAAACGGCAGAGGCAAGATGATCACGGACGCCGCTAATTCAATTGGAACCCCACGAATTTGTGCCTGCTCGCCTAACGTGAGCATCGACATCCCGTGATCTCGGCACAATTACCCAAGTTAAGGAGTTTGAGATGACGAGCAACACCGAACTAATGCAGCGCACCGACGACGCATGGAACACGCGCGACTGGGACGCGTTCGATTCACTACACGACCCCAACTGCACCGTTTTCTGGCCCGGCCGAGAAGGATCCCCGACCCACGGCGGCCATGACCACCGGGCGGAAGCTGAGGCCTTCTGTGCTGCCTTCCCGGACAATCACGTCAAGAACGAGCCCTATGACATTCTCTTTGGAGAAGGCGACTTCACCTGCTTCGTGACTCGCTTCACCGGTACCTTCACCGCACCGCTGCGGATGGCCGATGGCACCCAGATCGAGCCGACGGGTCAAGCGTTTGACCTCCTCTACTCGACGGCCGCCCACTGGAAAGACGGCCGAATCGTCGAGGAATACCTGTTCTACGACAACGGCGCCTTCCTGCAGCAAATCGGCCTGGCCTAGCGACAGGAGTTAGTGCTGTCCCTTTGAGGCTGGTACTGCCTTGTCCACCCCCGTCGACCATTTGGAGCGATATACATGAGCATTTCCACCACAACGATTCCCCGCTACATCGCGGGCACTTGGGTCATCGACCCTTTGCACTCGTTCGTCGCCTTCAGCGTGAGACACCTCGCCATCAGCCGGGTGCGCGGTTCGTTCGAGAAATTCGAAGGGACCATCATCACCGCAGAGAATCCGATCGACTCCACCATCGCTGCGACGATCGACATGGCGTCGGTCACAACCAACCAGCCCGACCGCGACGCCCACCTGCGCACAAGTGACTTCTTCGCCGTCGCCGACTTCCCCACCATGGACTTTGTCTCGACGGGCATCCGCGCGGAGGGCGCGAGCTTCTCTATCGACGGCAACCTGACCCTGCGTGGCGTCACGAAGCCGCTCACCCTCAGGGGCGAATTCGGCGGAATCAGGACCGACGGCTTCGGCCAACTGAAAGCCGGCGCATCGGCGTCGACCACGATCGACCGCACCGACTTCGGCCTCAGCTTTAACTTGGCGCTCGATACCGGTGGCTTCCTCCTCGGCAACGAGATCGAGATCGACCTCGACGTCCAGGTCATCCTCCAGCCGTAAGGCATCGCCGCGATGGTGCCAAGCATCTGGTGAACCTCCCGAAATCCGGGGCGTTTGGTGGGTGATATTGGGTGTCACCAGCGAATTCTCCAACATGGGAATTCGCTGGTTCTAGGCAAGAACATGTGCATTGGACCGTGAGCTAGACGATATGAGTTAGTGCTGCCCCTTTGCGCTGGGGCCTCCGTTCGAATTGACGTGGCTTACCAGCCCGTGGGGGTTGGCCCAGCCTCAGTTGCTAGTGATCCGTTGGATTCCTAAGGAGGATCGACTGCTCGATGCCTTCCTTTTTCTAGCAGGTGCGATCTATCAGGACGAAGGCAGCAGGTATTGGCACACGACGGGAAATACGTTGTGCTCCGTCGCGTACCAGTGGATCCTCATGAATCACGGGCTCAACATCGTCGCCGAACCGGGTCCTTGCTCAGGTTCCGGCCGCTTGTCGCTTTCGAGGCGAGACCTCGTACTCGGTTCTCTCGAACGCGCTAATTTCCTGCTGCGGCTTGGTTGTCCCGCGCAAAATCGGATTTTGCAGAAGGCCGGTCTGCGACGCGCCGTGATTCTGGATGGTCGCAATATCTCGATCAGTTGAGTATGGTGTGCTCATGGCAGATACCGAGATGCGCGAGCCGACCTTCCTGGTCCTGACCGCGCTGGCAAATGGCAGGAAGCATGGCTACGCGCTGATCAAGGAGGCGGATGAGCTGTCCGGGGGCCGAGTCAGTCTGAAGGTGGGCACCCTGTACGCGGCGTTGGATCGTCTCGGGCAGCAGGGTCTGGTCGCCGGCGCGGGCGAGGAGGTCGTCGACGGCCGGCTTCGGCGGTACTACAAGCTCACCGATGAGGGAGCGGATGCGCTCGAACGCGAAGTCACCCGATTGGGGAACAACGCCGGACAGGCGCGTGCACGGCTTCGCCTGCGCCCGGTGTCGATGCAAGCGGCAGGGGTATGGGCGTGAGCACGATTCTTGAGCATCAGTACCGGCGCACGCTTCGCTGGTATCCGTCGAGTTGGCGCGCCCAGCACGAGGAGGCGGTCATCGGCACTCTGCTCGATGTCGCGGAGGGCGAGAATCGGTCACGGCCTCGACTCGGCGAGCAGCTGAACCTGGCCGCCAACGGACTGCTCACCCGCATCGGAATCTTCCTACCCGCCCGGGTCCGCGATGGTGTCGCCGCTGTCGCGCTGGCCACCGGGACCGCGTTCGCGACCGGCTATTTCGTCTTCCTGGACTGGGCGCCCTGGACGGCAGCCACCCGGGTGGCCGAATTTCCCATGGCTCACGATTTCGGTCCGTTCATCAACCCGGGTGTCATCCTCTGCGCGCTCTGGGGTCTGGGATTTTTGTTCGCCGTCTTTGGCCGATATCAGATCACGCGCATCATCATGGCGATCGCGATCCTTACCGCGGTGGCGATGGCCGTCGTCAATCAATTGCCGTTCGCCGGATGGGTCGGACCGTCGTCGACGAACCTCGGGTTCCTCGGTTTGCTCGCAGCACTCAGCCTCGTCGGCACCCCGCGGAGCCGGGTTCGGCTCGGCGTTGGAACCGGGGTCGCGCTAGCGGTCCTGGTTGCGATATACCACCACGACGGGTCCTTCAGCCCGTACTACTCGGGAGATCACTTCTTCTTCTGGCTGATGGATACCCGCATCAATCTGGACCTGCTGCTCGTGCCCACCTTCCTCGTCGCGATCGGCTTCGGCCTCGCGGGACGAGGGGCGACAGCGGCCGTGATCGCGATCTCGACCCTGCCGTGGGCGGCCGCATACCTGGTCGTTCTCGCGGTCAGTGACCATGGTCGGGCGATAGTTTGCGCCGTGTGGCTTATCGCGGGCCTGGTCGCGGTGACCATCGTCGTGCTGAAACGTTCCCGGTTCGAAATCGTTATCAGGCGCCGGGATGATTCCCGATGACGCGCCGGGTCCCGCCTCGAAACGGCTGGGCGGGCCATCGAGAACCATAAACAAGTCACGGGGTGGCTGGCGGCGGATCATTGTGTCGGCGTTGGCGATGATCGGTATTGCTGGGCTGGCGTCTGGGTGCACGG
>JAVHWG010000104.1:0-16664 GCA_032159965.1 Mycobacterium sp. | reverse complement strand
CAGCGCACGGTGTTGTGCAAAGACCCGTTCCGGTCGGTCGACGAGCGCGTGAAGCGACTTATCGCCTCGATGTGACCCCTAGGCTGGTACGGGTGGGGATCTCCAAAGTCGAGCGGTTGATGAACCTCGTGATTGCGCTGCTGTCCACCCGCAACTACCTGACCGCCGAGCGGATTCGCGCGACCGTCCTGGGTTATGCGGACTGTCCGACCGACGACGCCTTCAGCCGGATGTTCGAGCGGGACAAGAACGAACTGCGTGATCTGGGCATTCCCCTGGAGACGGGCCGGGTGTCGCGGCTCGACCCCACCGAGGGTTATCGCATCAAGCGCGACGCCTACGCGCTGCCGGACATCACCTTGACGGCGGAGGAGGCCGCGGCTGTGGCCGTCGCCGTCGCGCTGTGGCAGTCGCCGGAACTCATCACTGCTACCCAGGGCGCCCTGCTCAAGCTGCGCGCCGCGGGCATCGACATCGAAGCCGTCGACTCCGCCAGCGGTCCGGTGTCGATCGCCTCGGCATCGGCCCTGCCCGGCATCCGCGGATCGGAATCCGTGTTGCCAATCCTGTTGAGCGCCATCGATGGCGGACAGGCCGTGCGGTTTGACCACCGCTCCTCGAGGGTCGACCCGTACACCACCCGCACGGTCGAGCCGTGGGGCGTGGTGACCGACAAGGGCCGTTGGTATCTGGTGGGAAAGGACCTGGACCGTGACGCCGTGCGGACGTTCCGGTTATCGCGAATCGGTGCCCAGATCGAAGCGATCGGACCGCAGGGGGCGGTGACGAAACCCGACGATGTTGACCTTCGCGAGATCGTCGCGAAGGCCGTCGGCGAAGCACCGACGGGAGTGCAGGCCCGCGTATGGGTGGCCGCCGACCGCGCCACCGCGCTGCGGCGGGCCGGCGTCGTCGTCGCCGCCTCGGTCCTCGGCGGGCGCCCCGGCGATGTCGTCGCGATCGACATGGGTTCACTTGACCGACTTGCCCGCGAGGTCGCCGGATACGGCGCCGATGCCGTTGCGCTGGAACCGGAGTCGCTGCGCGACGAGGTGATGGTACGACTGAGGGCACAGGCGGAGCCCGCATGAACCAGCTGTCGACACGCCTGGTGCGGCTGCTGAACATGGTGCCGTACTTCCAGGCCAATCCCGGAATCAGCGCCGCGGCGGCCGCCGACGACCTCGGTGTGACCACCAAGCAGCTGATGAACGATCTCAATCAGCTGTGGATGTGCGGGCTCCCGGGATACGGCCCCGGTGACCTCATTGACCTCTCGTTCTCCGAAGAGAGCATCGAGGTGACCTTCTCGGCGGGGATGGACCGCCCGTTGCGGTTGACGTCGCCGGAGGCCACCGCGGTGCTCGTCGCTCTTCGCGCGCTTCAGGAAGTGCCCGGCATGGTGGACCCACAGGCCGCCCGGAGCGCGATCGCAAAGATCGAATCGGTCGCCGGCGGCGGATCCGCCGGTGACGATCGTGTGACCGCCGACGAAAGTCCGGCCGCCGCCGCGGTGCGGGAGGCGGTGCGGAAGCGCCGCGCGCTGGCGCTGGAGTACTACTCGGCATCGCACGACACCTCGTCGCACCGCGTCGTGGACCCCGTCCGGATCGTGTTCATCGGCGATCAGAGCTACCTCGAGGCCTGGTGCCGCACCGCCGAAGGCGTTCGCCTGTTCCGATTCGACCGGATCGACGCCGCCGAGGTCCTCGACGAGCCCGCCGCCCCGCCGCCGCCGGCGACCCAGGCCGGGCCGGACACCTCCTTGTTCGACGCCGACCCGTCGCTGCCCTCGGCCACACTGCAGGTCACGCCCACCGCCACGTGGATGTTCGACTACTTCCCGATGCGGCTTGTGCGGGAATTGCCGGACGGCTCCTGCGTAGCCGAGATGACGTACGCGTCGGAGGAGTGGATGGCGCGGCTCGTGCTGGGATTCGGACCCGCGGTGCGTGTCCTCGAGCCGGACTCGCTTGCGCTTGCCGTCAAGAACAACGCGACGGCGGCGCTGGCGGCTTACGAGAATTCCCAGGTGCTGTAACCCGGGGACCTATCGCCACTGGGGTAGCATCGAACTGACGTCTGGAGGAAAGCCATGATCAACGGCCTGCAACCGTGGCACGTAATCATTCTTGTCGTGGTGCTTGTGTTGCTCTTCGGTGCCAAGAAGCTGCCCGACGCCGCCCGCTCGCTCGGAAAATCCATGCGGATCTTCAAGTCCGAGATGCACGAGCTGACGAACGAGGGGAAATCGGACGAAAAGCCGAACGCCACCACCGTGCAGTCCGAGCGTGTCGATTCGCCGGCGCCCGAACAGAACCACACCGACGCCCGGCCGGCTTGACCCACCTCGCCTGAGGCGCCACCAGCCGCCAGCGGCGGCCCCGACTGACTCCCTCCTGTGAAGACTCCCGGTTTCGTGCGCAGGCTCGACCCGCGCCGACGTCGCAGCCGGGTGAATCCCGACGGCACCATGTCGCTCGTCGACCACCTCCGCGAGCTGCGTACCCGCCTGCTGATCTCCGTCGCGGCGGTGACACTCACCACGATTTTCGGGTTCGTCTGGTACGGCCATGGACTTTTCGGTCTCGAGAGTCTCGGCGAGTGGTTGCGCGAGCCGTACTGCTCGCTGCCCTCCTCGGCCCGGGCGGACATCAGCGCCGACGGCGGTTGCCGGCTGCTCGCAACCGCACCCTTCGACCAGTTCATGTTGCGGCTGAAGGTCGGCCTCACCGCGGGCATCGTGCTGGCATGCCCGGTGTGGTTGTACGAGTTGTGGGCGTTCATCACGCCGGGCCTCTACAAGAAGGAACGCCGGTTCGCGGTGGCTTTCGTGGTCTGTGCCGCAGCGCTTTTCGTATCGGGGGCGGTCCTCGCGTACATCGTGCTGTCGAAGGCGCTGTATTTTCTGCTGACAGTGGGCAGCGACGTGCAGGTGACCGCGCTGTCGGGCGACCGCTACTTCGGCTTCCTGATCAATCTGCTGCTGGTATTCGGGGTCGGCTTCGAGTTCCCGCTGTTGATCATCATGTTGAACCTGATCGGTGTGCTGACCTACGCGCGGTTGAAGGCGTGGCGGCGAGGATTGATCTTCGGAGTGTTCGTGTTCGCCGCGTTCGCGACTCCGGGCTCGGATCCGTTTTCGATGCTGGCGCTGGGACTGGCGCTGACCGTCCTGCTGGAGTTCGCAATTCAAGTGGCGCGAATACACGACCGGCGCAAGGCCAAGCGGGACGCCGCAGCCGGGCTGGCGGTCCCCGACGACGAAGCCTCGTCGATCGAGCCGCCCTCACCTGTGTCGTCGCATGACCAGTAGCGAGCTGGAGAGGTTCTCCGCACTTCTCGCGTTCACGCTCGATCCCTTTCAGCTGCAGGCGTGTTCGGCCCTGGAGAACGGACACGGCGTGCTGGTGTGTGCGCCCACCGGTGCAGGCAAGACCGTCGTCGGGGAGTTCGCCGTCCACCTCGCGCTGGAGGCGGGCAGCAAGTGTTTTTACACCACCCCGATCAAGGCGCTGAGCAACCAGAAGCACGTCGACTTGGTCCGTCGATACGGTGCGGACAGGATCGGCCTGCTCACCGGAGACCAGTCGATCAACGCCGACGCGCCGATCGTGGTGATGACCACCGAGGTACTGCGCAACATGCTGTACGCGGATTCGAATGCGCTGCAAGGTCTTTCGCATGTCGTTATGGATGAGGTGCATTTCTTGGCCGACCGCATGCGCGGTGCCGTGTGGGAAGAAGTGATCCTTCACCTTCCGGAAGAAGTGCGCCTGGTCAGTCTGTCGGCCACGGTGTCCAACGCCGAGGAGTTCGGCGGATGGATCCAAACGGTGCGCGGTGACACAACGGTCGTGGTCGACGAACACCGGCCGGTCCCGTTATGGCAGCACATGATGGTGGGCAAACGACTGTTCGACCTGTTCGACTATTCCGGCAGCGACGGTCCCGACGACGCCGGGCGAGGCGCGTTGGTGAACCCAGAACTGTTGCGCCACATCGCCAACAGGCGCGAGGCCGACCGGCTGCTCGAAATGCCCCTAAGAGGGCGCGGCCGTTCGCATCGGCCCCGGCTTTACCGGACGCCTTCGCGTCCCGACACGATCTCGGTGCTGGACCACAGTGCGCTTCTACCGGCGATCGTGTTCATCTTCTCCCGTGTCGGCTGCGACGCCGCGGTGAGCCAGTGCCTGAGATCGTCGCTGCGGCTCACCGACGAAGACGAGCGCGCACGCGTCGCCGAGGTGATCGACCGGCGCACTACCGAACTGTCCGATGCCGATCTGATAGTGCTCGGCTACCACGAATGGCGAGAGGGGCTGCTGCGCGGGATCGCGGCGCACCACGCCGGGATGCTGCCGATCTTCCGGCACACGGTCGAGGAGTTGTTCACCGCCGGGCTGACCAAGGTGGTGTTCGCCACCGAGACGCTGGCGCTGGGCATCAACATGCCGGCACGCACCGTGCTGCTGGAGCGGCTGGTGAAGTTCAACGGTGAGCAGCACCTTCCTCTGACCCCGGGCGAGTACACGCAGCTGACGGGCCGGGCAGGCCGCCGCGGCATCGACGTCGAGGGTCACGCGGTGGCGCTGTGGCAGCCGGACGTCGACCCCGCCGAGGTCGCCGGTCTGGCTTCCACCCGCACGTTCCCGTTGCGCAGCTCGTTCGTGCCGTCCTACAACATGACCATCAATCTGGTTAACCAGATGGGTCCGGAGCTGGCGCACCGGCTGCTGGAACGCTCGTTTGCCCAGTACCAGGCTGATCGGTCGGTGGTCGGACTGGTCCGGGCGATCAGCCGCAACGAGGCGACGATGCGCGAGCTGGTCGATGAGCGCTTGCGCGAAGAGCATGACCCCGGTGAGCGCTTGCGCGAAGAGCATGACCCCGATGAGCGCTTGCGCGAAGAGCATGACCCCGATGAGGGCTTGCGCGAAGGTCATGACACTGCCGACCTGGGCAGCGGCGAGGTTCTGGAATACGCGAGGCAGCGCGCGAAGCTGTCCGAGCTGGAACGCGCGCAGGCCCGTTCGTCGCGACTGCAACGCCGGCAGGCGGCCAGCGACGCGCTGGCGGGGCTGCGCCGCGGAGACATCATCTCGATCACGCACGGACGACGCGGCGGTCTGGCCGTCGTGCTCGAACCCGACCGCGACTCCGACGATCCCAGGCCCCTCGTGCTGAGCGAGAACCGTTGGGCCGGGCGGATTTCGTCGGCGGACTATGCCGACGCACCGGCGCCGCTGGGCTCGATGACATTGCCGAAGCGGGTGGAGCACCGCCAGCCGCGGGTGCGGCGCGATGTCGCTTCGGCGCTGCGAACGGCCGCGGCCGGCCTGAACGTTCCCGGCCGAAGGCGCCGCGGCGAGCAGGAGCCTGACGTCAATCCCGAGGTCCGCGCCCTGCGCGAACAGATCCGCCAGCACCCCGCGCACAAAATCGACGATCGTGAGGCCCGGCTTCGGATCGCCGAACGATATCTGCGACTCGAGCGCGAGAGTGAACAGCTGCGCGGCAAGGTCGCGGCGGCCACCAATTCGCTGGCGCGCACGTTCGACCGGATCGTCGGACTGCTCACCGAGCGGGAGTTTATCGCGAGGGGACCCGACGGAGAGCTAAACGTCACCGACCACGGCCGGCTGCTGGCCCGAATCTATTCGGAGAGCGATCTTTTGGTGGCCGAGTGCCTGCGTCGGGAGGCCTGGAAGGGACTCGGCCCGGCGGAGCTCGCCGGTGTGGTGTCCGCGGTGGTGTTCGAAGCCCGCGGCAGCGAAGGGCCGACGCCGCCCAACGCCGTGGAGATCCCGACCGCGCCGCTGCGGCGCGCGCTGGCGCAGACACGGCGGCTGTCAGGCACGTTGCGCTCCGACGAACAGCGGCACCGCCTGAACGCGTCCCGCGAGCCTGATGAGGGCTTCGTCCCCGCCGTCTACCGCTGGGCCACGACGGGCGACCTGGCCACCGCGCTGGCGGCGTCTGACGTCGGCACCGGGACGACGCTGTCCGCGGGCGATTTCGTGCGCTGGTGCCGCCAGGTGCTCGACCTGCTCGACCAGATCCGCACGACGGCTTCCGACAACGGTTTGCGGACCTCGGCCAAGCGCGCGATCGACGCCGTCCGACGCGGCGTCGTTGCAGTTGATGGCGGGTAAGGTGTGGCGAACGCTAGGGTGGACAACCGCAGCTGGGAAGCGCAGCGGACAGCGAAACGGAGACACGGATGAGCGGACCTCAGGGCCAGGATCCCAATCAGGCATGGTCACCATCGGGCCAACCGTCGGGTTCAGAGGAGCCGTCCACCTGGCAGCCGCCCGCCTACCCGCAATCCGAGCAGCCCGCAGCGGCTGAGCAGTACCCGAGCGCCGAGCAGCCCGCGCCGACGGAGCAGTACCCGAGCGCCGGGCAGTACGCGCCGACGGAGCAGTACCCGACCGGCGAGCCGTACCCGGGCACTGCGCCACAGCCCCAGACGTATCCGGGCACGGCACCGCAGCCCGAGGCCTACCCGGGGACGCAGTATCCGTACGGCCAGCCGGGCGGCTACGAGCAGCCCGCCAACCCGTACACCCCTCCCGGCGCCCAGTTCGGCGAACCCCCGACCACGGCGGACGGCGAGGGCCAGAAGGGCTCTAAGCGGTCTGCGGCAATCCTCGTCGCGGTGGGATTGCTCCTCGCGGCCGTCGTGGCCGCAGTGGCGGTCGTCGGGTTCTGGAAGCCGGGCTACTTCATGACGACCAAACTCGACGTGGCCAAGGCGCAGCAGGGCGTTCAGAACATCCTGACCGACCAGGTCAACGGCTACGGCGTCAAGGACGTCAAGGACGTCAAGTGCAACAAGGGCGAGAACCCGACCGTCAAGAAGGGCGAAACGTTCAACTGTGACGCCACGGTCGACGGCCAGCACAAGCAGGTGACCGTGACATTCCAGGACGACAGCGGCACCTATGAGGTCGGCCGCCCGAAGGGCGCGTAGTCAGCTCCCCGGAAGCGCGTCGAGCGCCTTCTGCAGTCGGCCGATCGACGAACCGACGCCGTGGCGTTCGGCCAGGCCGGCAACTTTCCGGGGATGCACGGCGGCCAGTGGCAGGGTGTCCGTCTTCGTCGACAGCTTCACGGGTGCGTCCGTGGCCACCCGCACCACCGGGCCTGCCGCGTCCAGATAGTCCGTCGCCGCGAGGAGCTTGGAGCGAAACGCCCGCGACATTCTCGATTTCGGGTTCTCGGCCGCCTCGCGGATGGCCCCGAGCGACCCGTACTGGGCCAAGAGGGTGGCCGCCGACTTCTCCCCGATGCCCTGAACTCCCGGCAGACCGTCGGACGGATCGCCCCGCAACAGCGCGAGCTCGGCGTATGCGGGACCCGCGCGGTCGGCAGGCACGCCGTAACGGTCGGACACTTCTGCCGGACCGAACTTCGTCGCGTTGGCCAACCCGCGGCCCAGATACAGCACCCGCACCGGCACGGGTTCGTCGGCGACGACCTGTAACAGGTCACGGTCGCCGCTGACGACGACGACCGGATCGCGGCGCTCGCGCGCCGCCAGCGTGCCGAGTACATCGTCGGCTTCGAACCCAACCGCCCCTGCGGTCGGGATACCGAACGCGTCGAGCATCTCGAGAATCCACTCGACTTGCGGGCTCAGGTCGTCGGGGACCTCTTCGATGTCGGGGTCGCCGTCGGGGTTCGGCTCGGCCACCCGGTGTGCCTTGTAGGAGCCGATCAGATCCACCCGCCACTGCGGGCGCCAGTCCCAGTCGTCGCAGACCACCAGCCGGCCCGGCCGCTCACGCGTGATGACGGTGGCCACCGCGTCCAGGAATCCGCGCAGGGCGTTCACCGGCCTGCCGTCGGGCGAAGTGATCGACGACGGCACGCCGAAGAACGAGCGGAACCACATGCTTGCACCGTCGAGCAACACCAAAGGGGCGGGCATGTTGTCATCCTGCCATTTCGGCACGGGCCGTTAGCCTGAGCGGGTGAGCAGATTCCCGTCCGAGGTATACGCTCGCCGCTTGCACGAGGCGTCCAATGCCACCGCTGCGGCGCGGCTGGCCGGCCTCATCGTCACTCCGGGTTATGACCTGCGCTACCTCATCGGCTCCCGGGCGCAGACGTTCGAGCGGCTGACCGCGTTGGTGTTGCCGGTGGGCCGTGCCCCGACCATCGTGGTGCCGCGGCTGGAGCTGGCATCATTGAACGAATCGGCGGTGGGCGAACTGGGCCTGGCTGTCCGGGACTGGACCGACGGTGAGGACCCGTACAAGTTGGTGCTCGCCGCACTGGGTGAGCCGCCCGTGCGGACCGCGGTGACGGATTCCATGCCCGCGCTGCATCTGTTGCCGCTGGCCGAACTGCTGGGCGCCACGCCGGTGCTCGCGACCCCGGTGTTGCGTCAACTACGAATGATCAAGGACAACAGCGAGATTGACGCGTTGCGTAAGGCCGGGGCGGCGATCGACCGCGTACACGCGCGGGTACCGGAGTTCCTGGTGCCCGGTCGTACTGAAGGCGACGTGGCCGCTGATATCTCGAATGCGATTGTTGCAGAAGGGCATTCGGATGTGGCGTTCGTCATCGTCGGCTCGGGTCCGCACGGCGCCGATCCGCACCACGAATGCTCGGATCGGGTGTTGCAGGCCGGCGACATCGTCGTCGTCGACATCGGTGGCGCCTACGAGCCCGGCTACCACTCGGACTCGACCCGTACATACAGCATTGGTGAGCCTGATCCCAAGGTGGCACAACAGTATTCGGTCCTGCAACGCGCACAGCAGGCGGCTGTCGCGGCTGTGCGACCGGGTGTCACTGCCGAGCAGGTCGACGCGGTGGCCCGCGGGGTGCTGAGCCAGGCTGGGCTCGGCGACGTGTTCGTGCATCGCACCGGGCACGGCATCGGCCTGTCGGTTCACGAAGAGCCCTACATCGTGGCGGGAAACCGGATGCCGCTGAAGCAGGGCATGGCCTTCAGCGTGGAACCCGGTATCTACTTCAAGGGCCGATGGGGTGCCCGCATCGAGGACATCGTGATCGTCACTCCGTACGGTGCCGAGCCCGTGAACCACCGCCCGCACGATCTCACGGTGGTGCCGGTACCCGACGCTTAGCCTGTGCGGTCCAGCAGGTCGGACGAACCCAGGACCCGCTCGATCTGAACCTCGATAACGACCCTCTTCGGGTTCTCCCGTGGCGTGCGGTAGCGCTGTGCATAGCGCAGTTCGGCGTCGCGGATCGCCTCTGGGTCGGTGTTGACGCGCGAGCGGCCTTCCAGCGACAACCACCGTGCTCCGTCGACCTGGCTGAGCACCGCGACGCCGCTGCGCTCGGCGTTCACCGCCTTCTGCGAGCCGCCCGAGGTGATCACGCGTGCGATGTGCGTGGTCGGATCGAAAGTGAAACCGACGGCCACCACGTGCGGTGAGTTGTCGACTCGCAGAGTGGTCATCATCGCCAGATGCCGCTCGGTGAGGAAGGCCAGCGCGTCGCTGGTCAGCCGCGTCGTCGAGGGGTTTGCCATCGAAGACCACGCTAGCGCAGGCGCTAGTCTCCACGAGTGGGCGACACGGGCGGTGGCGTGATCGTGATCTTCGGGGGGCGTAGCGAGATCGGTACCGAGGTGGCGGTCCGGCTGGCGGCGGGCGCAACGGTGGTACTGGCCGCGCGCGACCCGCACCGGCTCCTCGAGCAGCGTGAAGCGCTTCTGGCCGCGGGCGCGAGCGCGGTACACGAGGTCGCCTTCGATGCCGACGACGTGGCCGCTCACGGCACTTTGGTGGAATCGCTTGTCGCCGAACACGGGCCGATCGGCACCGCCGTGCTGGCCTTCGGCGTTCTCGGCGACCAGGACCGCGCCGAGAACGATGCCGCCCATGCGGTCCACATCGTGCACACCGACTACGTCGCGCAAGTCAGCCTGCTGACGCACCTGGCGCGGGTGATGCGCGAGGCAGGGCAAGGCAGGTTGGTGGTGTTCTCGTCGGTGGCGGGCATGCGGGTTCGGCGGGCCAACTACGTGTACGGGTCCGCTAAGGCGGGGCTGGACGGATTCGCGGGCGGTCTTGCCGATGCGCTGCACGGCTCAGGTGTGCAGGTCTTGATCGTGCGGCCCGGCTTCGTGATAGGGCGCATGACCGAGGGGATGTCGCCCGCGCCGTTCTCCAGCACGCCTGCGCAGGTGGCCGACGCGACGGTGCGTGCGCTGGGCAACGGCCGCCGGATGGTGTGGGTGCCACCGATCTTGGGCGCGGTGGTGATCGGAATGAGGATGGCTCCGCATGCGGTGTGGCGGAGAATGCCCCGATGAGCCGCTTGTGCGAAGGAAGAGGGACTGGGTGATCGTCGTCGTGGGCATCGGCGCCGACGGGATCGCGGGATTGACCGGCGAGTCCGTCGCCCAGTTGCGCCGAGCCCACACCGTTTACGGCTCGCGGCGGCAGCTTGCCCTGCTCGACGACTCCGTGGCCGCGCGGCGGCGCGAGTGGCCGTCGCCCCTGCTGCCCGCGCTGCGCTCGCTGCCGGATGACGTGCACGTGCTCGCGAGCGGCGATCCGTTGTTGCACGGGATCGGCGCAACGCTGGTCGGGCTGTTCGGGCCGGACCGCGTAGACGTGCTGCCCCATGTGTCGAGCGTGACGCTGGCCTGCGCCCGGCTGGGCTGGACTGTGCAGGACACCGAGGTGGTCAGCCTCGTGACCGCCGCGCCCCATACCGCGGTCCGTCGCGGCGGGTGCGCGGTGGTGCTGTCGCGCGACGGTTCGACGCCGTCCGCGCTGGCACGCCTGTTGTGCCAGGCCGGACGGGGTGAGTCGCTCATTCATGTTCTCGAACAGCTCGGCGGATCGGGGGAGCGCCGCCGCGACGCGACCGCCGCGCAGTGGGCCGCCGCACCGCCGAAAGATGTCGACGACCTGAATGTGGTTGCAGTCCAATACCTTCCCGACGAGCGGATGGCGTTCCCGCCCGACGATGCGTTCGACCACGACGGTCAGCTCACCAAGCACGGTGTCCGCGCGGTCACGCTCGCGACGCTGGCGCCACGGCCGGGGGAGCTGTTGTGGGACGTCGGAGCCGGCTCGGGCAGCATTGCCGTCATGTGGGCCCTCGGCGCGCCCGGCTGCTCTGCCGTCGCGTTCGAGCGAGACGAGCAGCGCCGGGAGCGGATCGTCCGCAACGCCGTCACGTTCGGCGCGGCGATCGAGGTCCGCGGTACGGCACCGGACACTTTCGAGGGTGCCACGGAGCCGTCGGCGATCTTCGTCGGAGGTGGCCTCACCCAGCCGGGCCTCCTGCAGGCCTGCTTCGACCGACTGCCCGCGAACGGGCGCCTGATTGCCAACGCTGTCACGGCCGAATCGGAAGCCGCTTTGGCGCAATGGTATTCATCGATGGGCGGTGAACTGAGGCGGTACCAGCACTACACCGGCGAGCCGCTGGGCAAGTTCACTGGCTGGCGGCCCGCGATGCCCGTCACCCAATGGGCGGTGACAAAGCGATGACCGTCTTCTTCATCGGCGCCGGACCCGGCGCGGCGGATCTGATCACGGTGCGCGGTCAGCGATTGCTGCAGCGCTGCCGCGTGTGCCTCTACGCCGGCTCGATCATGCCCACCGACCTGCTCGCGCTGTGTCCGGACGACGCCCGCATCATCGACACGGGCCGGTTGACGCTCGACGAGATCGTCGCGGAACTGGTCGCAGCTGACAATGCCGGCCACGACGTCGCCCGTCTGCACTCCGGTGACCCGTCTCTGTACAGCGCGCTCGCCGAACAATGCCGTCGTCTCGACGCTTTGGGTGTCGATTACCAGATCGTGCCTGGCGTACCTGCGTTCGCGGCAGCGGCAGCGGTACTCGGCCGCGAACTGACGGTGCCCGGAGTCGCACAGACGGTCACGCTGAGCAGGGTGGCAACGCTGTCCACACCGATGCCGCCGGGGGAAGACCTTGCGACGCTGGCACGTTCGGGTGCGACGCTGGTGCTGCACCTGGCAGCGGCACAGATCGACACGGTGGTGCCCGAGCTTATCGCGGGCGGATATCGCCTTGATACACCCTGTGCCGTGGTCGCGTTCGCGTCGTGGCCGCAGGAGCAGGTGTTACACGGCACACTCGGCGATATCGCCGGAAAGATGCACGCCACGGGAGTCACGCGGACGGCGGTGATCGTCATCGGTGATGTGCTGGCCGCGGACGAATTCACGGACAGCTACCTGTATTCGGCGGGCCGACCACGCGGGAAGAGGCATTGATGAAGGTGTTGATACTCGGCGGCAGCGCCGAGGCCCGGGCGCTTGCGGGGCGATTACATCCGGCCCACGATGTGGTGAGCTCGCTGGCCGGGCGCGTGCCCGACCCCGCACTTCCCGTGGGGGAGGTACGAATCGGCGGTTTCGGCGGTACCGAGCCGATGCGGCGGTGGCTCGTCGAGAACGGTGTCGCAGCGGTGGTGGACGCCACACACCCGTTCGCCACCGCGATCACACAGCGGACGGCAGACGTGTGCGGCGACCTCGGCCTGCCACACATCGTGCTGGCGAGGCCGCAGTGGGACCCCGGCGATGCGATCACGGTGGACTCGGCTGCCGAAGCCGCTGAAGCTGTGGAGAAGCAACGTCATTCGCGTGTATTTCTGACCAGCGGCCGCTCGACGATCGGCGCGTTCAAGCGCTCGACTGCGTGGTATCTCGTCCGCGTGGTGATCGCGCCGCCCACCGATGCGCTTCCGGCCAGCCACACCCTGTTGACGTCACGCGGGCCGTATCGCTACGAGGGCGAACTGGCGCTGATGCGCGAACACCGTATTCATGTGCTCGTCACCAAGAACAGCGGAGGTGAATACACCCGTGCCAAGCTGGATGCCGCTGCGACGCTCTACATTCCGGTCATCATGATCAATCGCCCCCCGCTACCCGACGGTGTGACGACGGTCGGCACCGTGGACGACGCGGCCGACTGGGTGAGCGGCTACGACGGGTAACGGCGCGGCGTGAAGACCGTGTCGTCGTACCACTGCGTCTGCGACGATCCGACGATCAGGAGGCATCGCATGTCCACGTTGGCGGGGTCCAAGTCGGCCAGCCGGACCACGCGCACGTCCTCCCCGGGACCTGAGACGTCCCGGCCGATCACCACCGGAGTGCCCGGATCTCGGTGCGCCAGCAGCAGATTGCGCATCGCGGCCACCTGCCAGGTGCGGCTCTTGGACGCCGGGTTGTAGATGGCGAGCACCAGGTCCGCTTTGGCCGCCGCGGTCAGCCGCGCCTCGATCACCTCCCAGGGCTTGAGCCGGTCCGACAGCGACAGCACCGCGTAATCGTGGCCGAGCGGTGCACCCACCCGGCTGGCGACTGCTTGCGCGGCCGTCATCGCCGGGATCACCCGCACCTGCACACCCGGCCATTGCTTGGCCTCCTCGAGCACCGCCGTCGCCATCGCGAACACGCCCGGATCACCGGAGGACACCACCGCCACAGCTCGGCCTTGTTCGGCCAGAGTGCACGCCAGCCGCGCCCGCGCCGGCTCGTCGGTGTTGTCGCTGGGATGGCGGTGCTGCCCGTCACGCAGAGGCACCCGGGCCAGATACGGCCCGTAGCCGATCAGGTCGGTGGCCGCATGTAGCTCGCGGCGGCACTGCGGCGTCATCCACTCCAGCGCACCGGGTCCCAGCCCCACGACCGCGACCGACCCCGTCGATTCGCGATGGGGCCGGGTGCCGGGGACGAGTGCCAGCGAGAAGTAGGGGACCGAGGCCGCCTCCACCGCGCCGGCAGGCAGCACGCGCTCGGCCGGCATGCTCGCCCGCTCCACGTAGATCGCGTCATCGAGACGGCCAGCCAGTGAAAGCGCCTCGCGCACAGCAGGATACGAGCGGCCCAACTTCAGCACCACGGCCGCGTCGGCCTCGCACAGGTGCCGCGCGAGCTCGGCGACCGGCAGGGTGCCCGGCAGTATCGCCAGCACGTCATCGCCCTCCACCAGCGGCGTCGCGGTGGCCGCCGACGCCGCGCTGACAGACGTCACGCCCGGCACGATCACCGCGTCGAAGCGGTCCGTGAGCCGCGCGTGCATGTGCATGTAGCTGCTGTAGAACAGCGGGTCGCCCTCCGCGAGCAGTGCGACGTCGCGCCCGGCGTCCAGGTGCGCGGCGATCCGGGCTGCGCAGTCGGAGTAGAACTCCTCCATGGCACCCGCGTAGCCGCCCGGATGGTCGACGGTCTCGGTGGTGACGGGATAGATCAGATGCTCCTCGATCTGTCCCGGCCGCAGGTACCGGTCGGCGATGGTACGCGCGATGCTTCGCCCGTGCCGCGCACTGTGATACGCCACGACCTCGGCTTCGCCGATGACGCGGGCGGCCTTGACCGTAACGAGCTCGGGGTCACCCGGCCCCAGGCCGACGCCCCACAGTGTTCCTCTCGTTGACGTCCCTCTCGTTGAACCGCCCTGGCGAGTCATAGCGCGCCGCCGACGATCGCGTTCACCGCGGCCGCGGCCATCGCGCTGCCACCCCGGCGGCCGGTCACCAACAAGTAGGAGATTCCGCGCGGGCGGTCGATCAGCTCTTGCTTGGACTGTGCCGACCCGACGAAGCCGACCGGTCCGCCGAGGACAGCCGCGGGTGCGGGAACCCCGTCGTCGACGAGTTCGAGTAGGCGGAACAACGCGGTCGGGGCATTGCCGATCGCCAGCACCGCGCCAGGGATGCGATCCGCCCACAACTCGACGGCCGCGGCCGACCGCGTGGTCTGCAGCCGGGTCGCGGCGTCGGCGGCGCGTGGATCCGCGACCAGAGACACCACTTCGTTGCGGCCTGCGAGCCGGGTGATCCCTGCGGCCACCATCGATGAGTCGCACAGCACCGGCGCGCCCGCACCCAGCGCTGCTCGGGTCGTCGCAACGACGTCGTCGCTGTAGGCGATGTGATCGGCGAGGTCGACCTGACCGCAGGTGTGGATCAGCCGGACGACCACGCTCGCCACATCGTCGGGGAAGCTGGCCAGGTCGGCCTCATCGCGAATCGTCGCGAAGGACTGCCGATAGATCTCGGCCGGTTCCCGGATGTAGTCGAGCACGCCTCACCCTACGATCCCCCCGAGTCGCTTCGCTCCTGCCCGCCGGGCGAAGGCTTGCGACGGTAGCCGTCACCGGTGGCCACCAGTACCTCGTCACCGGGTTGACTTCCGCAGGCGCGTTCGCAACCAACGTAGTGACGATGACCGCCCCCGGCGATCGGCAACCGGGCGGCGTCGGCCCGGACATCCGCGGCCGACAGCTCGCATCCCGGCCTGCCGGTGCAGGCACTCACGTCCAGCCATCGTGACGTCTGGTCGAAGACCAGGCCCATCGGTGCCAGCACCCGCAGCGCTGTGTCGGCGACACCCTCGTCGAGGTCGCACACCAGCACCGACCGCCACGGCGTGATCACCAGCGGCGCCCCGATCGCGGCAAGGAACTCGGCGGTGCGCGCCTCGAGTAGCCCCAGCGGTACCGCGGCACCCAGCGTTATCCGCCCGTCGTCCTGTTCGATCCAACCCACCGGCGGCCGCGGCACCGGTGGCGTCGCCACGATCGCGGCGGACACGGTCTGGCCCTCGATGAGCGGCACGGAGTCCGCGAGTTCGCCTACCCTCCAGGTATTTTCACGAATCTCGTTGAACCGCAACGCCACGGCGATCATGGTCGGAATCAGCTCGACGTCGGTGACCCGGACCCCGGAGTCGGAGCCCGCCAAAAACAGGGCCGTCGCGTCGTCGACGACGTGCGCGCCGACGTCGGCCCGCAGTCCCGACACGTCACCGCGGCCGTCGTCGAGACTGAACCAGAATCGCCCTCCAAGTGTGGCAAGCCGCGGCTCTGCCTGAATCGCCGAATCGAGTTCGGTGATCCACCTTCGGATATCTGGGTGCGGACCGACGCGACCGGACAGCGGCGAGGCGACGATGTTGCGTACCCGTTCGTGCGTGGCCGAAGGCAGGAGGCCGGCCGCGGCGACTGCGTCGGCCACCGTGCTCGTGTCGGTGATGCCGCGGATCTGGATGTTGCCACGAGCGGTCAGTTCCATTGTCTGCGAGCCGAATCTGCCTGCGGCGTCTGCCAATGCGGCGAGCTGCGCGGCGGTGATCCGGCCGCCCGGTAGCCGGATCCTGGCCAGTGCCCCGTCGTTGGCTCGATGCACCTGCAGAGCGCCCGGGCAGGCGTCGTCCGCGCGGGACCTCTTCACGGTTCTCACGGTACGTCGTATCCCCGCGGATAACCGAGTCACTGTCTGCGACCGTTGTGACCCCCGCCGCACTGGTGACCCATGTGTTCCATGCCACACAGAACGCGTGCGCACTGCCGTCTGAGCCGTACATTCATGCAGATGCCGGTACCGCTGGTACCGGATTTCAAACAGAGGACTCAACATGTTCACGTTCATCGCTCTCGGCGCCGGTCTGGTACTGCTGGCCGGACTCGTCTCGCCGCCGCGCCAGTCGTTGCAGGAAACGCTGCGCACCCACACCCGCTACTAGTCACCGCCTGCGTTCGGGGCCGTGCAACGATGAGTCATGGTGCCCGGTACGGAAAGGGCAACGGGACGTGTCGTCGCTCTGAGCGCATTGCTCGTGCTCGCCGGCGTGGCGCTGCGCGGATACCTACCGGGACAGGACCGCGGCCCCGACCACG
>JAVHWG010000092.1:0-3218 GCA_032159965.1 Mycobacterium sp. | reverse complement strand
GATCGTTCCGCGCAGGCGACGGTTGGGAGTGCCGGAGCGTGTCGGAGCGGACGGCTCCGTGGTGACGCCCCTGGACGAGGAAGGCGCCCGGCACGCCATCGAGAGACTCAAGCGCCAAGACACGGAGTCCGTGGCGATCGTGACCCTCTTCTCGTTCAAAAACCCGGATCATGAGCTGCGGTTGGCAGAGCTCGTCGCCGAAATGATCCCCGACGCTCAGATTTCCCTATCGCACGAGATCATGCCCAAGGCTTCGGAGTTCGAACGCACGAGCACGACGGTTCTCAACGCCTATGTGGCCCCCCGGGTGACCGCGTACCTCGATCGGCTCCAAGACCGCCTCGGAGACGTCCGGTTGATGATCATGCAGTCGACCGGCGGGGTGATGAGTCGCCAGTACATGCGTCGCAGGCCGATCCAAGTCCTGTCCTCAGGCCCAGCGGGTGGTGTCATCGGATGCGCCGCTGTCGGTGTGGCGAAGAGTGAGCTGAACCTGCTCTGCGTCGACATGGGAGGAACCAGCTACGACGTCAGCCTCGTCCGTGACGGTGAGGCGCCCAGCGAGCCTGGCTGGAACTGGCATCACCGATACCTGTGCGGCCTGCCGATGGTCACTGTGACCACGGTCGGTGCGGGAGGTGGCTCGATCGCCCACGTGACGTCGGGTGTGCTGCAGGTCGGCCCGGAAAGCGCCGGCGCCGATCCGGGCCCGGTCTGTTACGGGCGCGGGGGTACCCGTCCCACCGTCACCGACGCGAACCTGCTCCTCGGATTGCTCTCACCGGATGGCGTCTTCGCCGGAGGACGGTTCCGGCTCACGACCGAGGGTGTGGCTGAGGCGTTTCGCGAACATGTCGCTCAGCCGATGGGGCACCACGATGCGGAACGCGCCGCGTTATATGTGCGGAGGATGGTTAACGCGAATATGAGTCAGGCGGTGCGCCGCTTGACTGCCGAACGGGGAGTGGATCCAGTCACACTCACCATGCTTGCGTACGGCGGAAACGGGGCCGTCCACGCTTGCGTGCAAGCCGAGGACCTGGGAATCCGTAAGGTGCTGGTGCCCAAGAGCTCCGCGACGTTCTCGGCGCTCGGATTACTGGTCGCGCAGCCTTTGATCGACGAGGAACGATCCTATCTCGTGTCGGCGGCCGAGGCAGACCTCGACTGGATCGCCGCTCTGTGGTCGGAACTGGTGCAGCGGGCAACCGGTTATTTCGAGCAGGCCGGCTTCAGCGAAGACGCCGTGCGCCACGAATACCAGCTCAACTTCCGCTATCCCGGCCAGAACTGGAGCCTCGCCGTCATCGCCGCGGTCGAGTCGTCGACCACATCCCCGCGTATCGACGAAGTTGGCTTCGCCGAGGCTGTCGAGGCTTTCCACGCTCTTCACGAACGCGAGCACACCTACGCTCGTCGGGATGAGACGCCTGAACTCACCGGAGACAGGGCGTTGACCTCGGCGAGTGTGGCTACGACGAAATTCGGTTCGGGAATGCCGGATGAGCGGCGTCTCGCTGAGCGCTCAGGTCGCCGTCGCGCTTGCCTGGCAGACCATTTCGGTGACGTCGATGTTTTCGCCGGCACCGCCCTGGCTCCCGGGGACCAGGTCAACGGGCCGGCGATCATCGAAGAGGCCTTCACCACCATCGTCGTCAACGACGGATGGACGGCCACGGTCGACAGCGCAGGCGACGTCCTCCTGGATCGCAACAGCATGACCGGTTAGAAGCGCGACGCGCCAGACCAGAGAGGCGGCATTGAGCATGGGACGACAAGTTTCGGCCCGCGTCCACCACAGCGCGATCTGGGCCGCGGACATCGAGGTGAGTACAAGGTTCTACGTCGACGGCGTGGGGCTGGAGATGTTGACGGCCGACACCTTCGACGGAGAGTGGAAGACCCTCTTCGGAGCTCCGGGCGATCGACTGCACGCGGTGTTGCTCGGTGACTCCGACCATCCCGAAGCAGGTGTTGTGGAACTTGTGACGTTCGAGGGAACCGCCGCGTACCACGATCCAGGGCCTAGGGCGCCGGGCCGCGGATTCCTCTGGCTGTCCTTCTACGTCGATGTCGACAAGACGCTGGGACGTCTGGCGGCCCTCGGATTCAAGGAGTTCGAGCGGATCGTGCACCCGTCGCCCGCAGGGCCACTGACCATGGCCACGATCCGCGATCCGGACGGCGTGATGCTGGAACTGGTGGACGCGCGGTTGGGCCAGCAGGTCACCGGATGACACGGGAGGGGTCGAGGATGGCATCGCTGCGTGCGCTAATCACCGGAGGATCGGTCGGGATCGGCGCGGCCATAGCCGACGCGATCGTCGCGGAGGGCGGAACGGTAGCGATCCTCGACGTGCGACCTCCGGACCGCGAACAGGACCGCCACTATGTGCCGTGCGACGTCCGCGACGAGCAGGCGGTGGTCGAGGCAGTGCAGGTGGCCGTCGCGCAGATGGGCGGCATCAACCATGCCTACGTCAACGCGGGCATCGGCAGCCTAGTGCCCCTGCTGGACATGACCGCTGCCATGTGGGACGACGTGCACGCGGTCAATCTGCGCGGCGCGTTCCTGACCTTGAGAGAGTGCGCCAAGAGCATGCTGGAGACCGAAGGCGGGGGCTCGATCGTGCTCACCGGATCCATCTCGGGCTTTCTGGCGGATCGGTGCATGGCTCACTACTGCAGCTCCAAGGCGGGGCTGGTCTCGTTGTGCAAAGTGGCCGCCGCCGAGCTGGGTCCACGCAACGTCCGGGTCAACCTGATCGCGCCGGGGCTGACCGACTCTCCGCTGTTCGCCACGACCGACGAGAATCTGCCCGGCTACCGCGACGCCATGGGCCACCACACACCGCTGGGGCGGATCGGCGCGTGTTCCGACGTCGCGCGAGCCGCGATCGGGCTCGCCGGCATGGAGTGGGTGACCGGCCAGGTGCTCGTCGCCGACGGGGGCGTTGCGTTGCACAGCCCGATCGACGTGATCGATTTCCTACCGGCGAAACCCAAGTGACGGCACTCCTCCGAGCGTCGCTGGCCACAGGGGCCGCCGCGTGGAGTCCGCGTTGACAAGACTACTATCTTATGTATCATCTATATGATGGCCTCGATACGTGGGGGAGGGCGATGGTGTCCCGGATCGAGATAGACCGCGACCGCTGCGCCGGGTACGAGAACTGCGTGGACGAGGCTCCAGGTGTCTTCGCCCTGGACAGTGGCTT
>JAVHWG010000089.1:0-5248 GCA_032159965.1 Mycobacterium sp. | reverse complement strand
GGCGGCAGCGAACCGGACAGCACCACCCAGGAGGCCGTTGCCGCCGCGTCGAGGACCGCGCGGGTCAGCCTGTCAACGGCGGTGACATCCAGAGGCGCGCCGGGCTCATTGAGTTTCGTTGTGGTGCCGTCGACTTCGGTGATGGCGATGTTGGTTCGAACGGGCGTCGTCGCGCCCCAGACGGCACGGTAGGCGACGCCGACGGAGTCCAGCGCAACCAACAGTGGATCCTCGGCCGGGGACGGAAGCACGGCGAGGGCGTCCAGGCCCGCGAGGACGAGCGTCCGCGCGACATTGACGCCCTTGCCGCCCGGTTCGGTGGTCACCGACGAAACGCGCTGCACGCCACCGCGGATCAGTGGTGTGTCGAGCGTGACCGTGCGGTCGATGCTCGGGTTGGGAGTGACCGTGATGATCACGCGAGGACGACCTCGACTCCCCGGTCGGTCATCTCGGATCGGTCCGCCGCGGTGATTTCGGAGTCGGTGATCAGCACGTCGACGCGGTCGATCGGGGCGAAGCTCACCAGGTCCTCGCGGCCGACTTTCGACGAGTCGGCGACGACCACGACGTAGTTGGCGGCATGCACCATCGCGCGTTTGACCGCGGCCTCCTCGCTGTCCGGAGTCGACAGGCCGTGTCCGGCGCTGATCGCGTTCGTGCCGATGAAAGCGACGTCGACCCGCAGAGTGTCGAGAAGTCGAAGTGCGGGCTCACCAACCGCTGCCTGGGTGAGGCCACGGACTCTGCCGCCGAGCAGGTGCAGGGACAACGACGGCATCGTGGCGAGTCTTGCGGCGATGGGCACAGAGTTGGTCACGACCACGAGGTCGCGGTCCGCGGGCAGCAAGGCGGCGACGCGGCCGGTGGTGGTGCCTGCGTCGATCAGCACGCTGCCGCCGGTGATCGGCAGGAATTCGAGTGCGGCACGGGCGATGGCGTCCTTGTGGTCGGCGCGGGTGGATTCGCGTTCGAGGACGTCTGGTTCGACGATGCGCAGCGCGCGGACCGGCACAGCGCCGCCATGCACCCGCCGCAGAAGCCCAGCCCGCTCGAGCGCGGCGAGGTCCCGGCGCACGGTCTCGGTGGTCACGTCGTAGGTCTGTGCGAGGTCGGTGACGGCGGCACGGCCCCTGCTCATCACGAGGGACGCGATGGCCTGTTGCCGTTCTTCGGCGTACATCGGTCGGGCCTCCAGCAACGTCAAAGTCATGGACGAGTCAAGGACGAGTCACGGTCACGGTGTGGTGTTCTGTGGATCAGATGTTGATAAATGTTGTTTTACGCCTGGTTGTGTTGACTTGTCAATCGTCGATTCGTAACCTGGTTCACATGACCGCTTCATCGCCGCTCGCATCACAGTCGTTGGATCGGCACACCGTCCTGCGCGGCGTGCCCGTCGTCGCGGGTGTCGCGTTCGCTCCGGTGATTCGTCCCGGGAGGTTGCCGATGATGGACGGTGTAGACGCGTTGCCCGAGGTTGACGAGTCGGAGCGCCCGGCGGAGGTCGCGCGGTTCACAGCCGCAGCATCGGCGGTTGCGGAGCGGCTCCGCGGTCGTGCGCAACTTGCGACCGGTGCGGCGTCCGAGGTGCTCGCCGCGACGGCAGGGCTCGCTCAGGACCGTGCCTGGCTGGGCGCGGCCGAAAAGCGGATCGCAGAGGGCTCACCTGCCATCCGCGCAACGGTGCAGGCCGTCGCTCAGTTCATCGATCTCTTCACCCAGATCGGCGGCCTGATGGCAGAGCGGGTGACCGACCTCAGGGACATCCGCGATCGCGTCGTCGCGGAGCTGTCCGGGCTGCCGGAGCCTGGCGTTCCCCGGCCGGACCGGCCGTCGGTGCTGTGTGCCGAGGATCTGGCACCGGCCGACACCGCGGGCCTCGACCCAGCGCTGGTAGTGGGACTGGCGACGACGCTCGGCGGGCCGACCAGCCACACTGCGATCATTGCGCGCCAGCTCGGGATTCCGTGCATCGTGGCCGTCGAGGGCTTGGATGACATCGCGGCCGGCGCCAAGGTGCTGCTCGACGGGACGCTTGGCACCATCACGGTGTCGCCGGACGAGAGGTTGGCCCAGGCTGTTGTCGTCAAGGCGAAGCGCAACGCCGACCTGTTGGCGAACTGGGCCGGTCCTGGTGCGACGGCCGACGGGCACGCCGTCGCGATTTTCGCGAATGTCCAGGACGGTGCCGCCGCCCGCGCCGCGCGGCAGACACCGGCTGAGGGTGTGGGCTTGTTCCGTACCGAACTGTGTTTCCTCAACCGAGACGCCGAGCCGTCGGTGGACGAGCAGACGCGGATCTACGCGGAGGTCCTGCAGGCCTTCGCCGGGACCAAAGTAGTTATCCGCACGCTCGACGCAGGCTCGGACAAACCCCTGAAATTCGTTCGCCATCCCGACGAGGCGAACCCGGCGTTGGGCGTTCGCGGCTTCCGGATCGGCGAGGCGAACCCCGGTTTGATCGAGCGCCAGCTGCAAGCCATCGCCGGTGCCGGGAGGGACACTGGCACATCGCCGTGGGTGATGGCCCCGATGATCGCCACGGCGGCCGAGGCCAAGGACTTCGCAGACCTCGCCCGCTCCTATGACCTGACGGCCGGGGTGATGATCGAGGTGCCGGCCGCCGCGCTGCTGGCGGACAGGATTCTCGAGCACGTCGACTTCGTGTCGATCGGGACCAACGATCTCGCGCAATACACGATGGCCGCCGACCGGATGTCGCCAGAGCTCGCGGCGCTGACCGACCCGTGGCAGCCGGCAGTTCTCGCGCTGGTCGCCGCAACCGCACATGCAGGTGGCCGAGTCGGCAAACCGGTCGGGGTGTGCGGCGAGGCCGCGGCGGATCCGATGCTCGCCTGCGTGCTGGTGGGGTTCGGGGTCACGTCGCTGTCGGCCGCAGCCGCGGCGGTGCCCGGTGTCGGCGCCAAGCTCGCATCGGTCACGTTGCAGCAGTGCCGAGAAGCGGCTGACGCAGTGTTGGCCACGGCGAGCCCGGCCGCAGCCCGGACGGCCGCCGCCGCGGTCCTCAGCTGAGGAATAATCGGACCGCAGTCCGGTTATATTGGGCATGCCAGCTATCACCGCAGACACCCTGACATTGCCCCGCATCGCGTCGGCCCTGCCGACAGAGACACAGCGCCAGGTACGGTCCGTGACGACCGGCCCGCGTGGGTACGAGGGCGAGGGATTCCCTGTCGTCCGCGCATTCGCCGGAGTCCCTGCCGCCCTGCTCGACCCGTTCATCCACATGGACCAGATGGGCGAGGTCGAATACGAGCCGGGAGAGCCCAGGGGCACCTCCTGGCACCCTCACCGCGGCTTCGAAACCGTCACGTACATGATCGACGGCCGTTTCGCCCACCAGGATTCCCACGGCGGTGGCGGCTTGATCAGCGACGGGGCCACGCAGTGGATGACCGCGGGCTCCGGGATTCTGCACATCGAGACGCCGCCGGCGGAACTCGTCGAGAGTGGCGGCGTGTTCCACGGCATCCAGCTGTGGGTCAACCTGCCACGCGACGCGAAGTTCTCGGCGCCGAAGTACCAGGCGATTGAGCGAGCCGAGGTCGGGCTGGTGTCGTCGGAAGACGGCGGCGCGTTGGTCCGCATCATCGCGGGCCAGGTCGGCCGATACGGCGGGCCCGGATCGACGCATACGCCGATAACATTGGCGCACAGCACTATTTATCCCGGCGCGGAACTGAACCTGCCGTGGAATCCGGATTTCAATGCGCTCGTATACGTGTTGTCCGGCTCGGGCATGGTTGGGCCCGCCGCGCATCCGATCCAACAGGGCCAGCTCGCCGTGCTCGGTGCGGGCGACCGGATCACGCTCGCCGCCGCCGAGTCTCAGGACGGCAACCGTCCTGCAATGGAGGTATTGCTGCTGGGAGGCAGGCCGATTCGTGAACCCGTAGTCGCCTACGGCCCGTTCGTGATGAACTCGAAAGCTGAGATCATCCAGGCGCTCGAGGATTACGAGTCCGGCCGGCTCGGCACCGTTCCGCCGAACGCGCTGATGCCGCACCGGGTTACGAGCTGACGCGTTCTGTGGTTGGTCGGTCGCGGGGGTAGAGCAGCTCGAGTTCGCCCAGGATTGCCGCGACGGTCACCAGCGGCAAAGCCGCGGCCGTCGCCGTCTGGTCGCCGGTGGATTCCGCCCTCAGCGCGGGTACCAGGTCGTCGCTGATCGGCGCCCAGACCTTGACGTCGCGCCCGGCTAGGCGGGAGCACACCGCTTCGGCGTGCGCTTCGAGGATCTTCTTCGCGCGCGGGTAGGCCGCCAGCGGCGGCGGCCACGTCACGTCTGCGATCAGGTCGGCCGCGGTGCGCAGACGCGTCACCCGGTTGGCGGCGCGCACCACGGGTGCCCGCGAGTCCGTGGCGCCGCCGCTCTCCGAAAGGTATTGACGCACCGCGTCATCCAGCTTCCGCCACGCACCCAGCGAGGAATGCCCCAGGGCAGTGACGTTGTCGTCGATAGCCTCCGACGCGCCACGAGTGACGCGCAGCACGGCGGCACGCAGATACTGCGTGAAGGTGTCGCGCGCCGCCTCGATCTCGAACGTGACCGCCGCGGTAGCGCCCCTGGGCCACAGCAGAAGGGACACCACAAGACCGACAAGCGCCCCCACCACGACGTCCTCAATGCGCACCAGCCCGACCCGCCACCCCGTCGGGACGATGAGGTTGAAGATCACCAGGACCATCATCGTGAAGGCGGCCTGTGCCGCCGTGAACGATGCCACCTCGGGTACATAGGCGGACGCGAACACGAGCAGGGGTAGCAGCGGCCACAGCACCATGGGATCCACGCCGACGACCGTGATCAACAGCGCGCCGATCACAAAGCCGATGGTGGTGCCGATCACGGCGCGCAACATCTTGGTGCCGGTGGTCAGCGCGCTGCTGCGCAACACCGACATCGCGCCCAGCACCACCCAGAACCCGTTCTGAACCGGATAGACGTGTGTGATGGCGACAGCAAGGGCCAGGCCGAGCCCGGTGCGGAGGCTGTTGCGCAGCGCCACCGACCGTAATGCCAAAAAGCTCGACGTGATCGACACTGCCGCAGCGGTTTCCGAGAGCACGCGATCGGAAGCTCCGGTGTCGGGCAGCTGACGGCCCAGAGTCCGTGCCCAGACAGGGCGCGCATCCGCGGCCGCGGCCGCGGCGATCACTCGTCCCGTGGCGGCGATCATCGCTGCGATCGTGCGCCGCGTGAGAAATGCCCTGCTCACCGACT
>JAVHWG010000076.1:0-7288 GCA_032159965.1 Mycobacterium sp. | reverse complement strand
CTACCGGTTCCGAGTCGACAGGCACCTGTCCCCGGTAGGCCGCACCCGTACGGCGCCGTCGCCGGGCGCGCCCGCTGGACCGCTGACCATGTGCTTCGCGTCGTGTGCGAATTACCAGGCGGGGTATTTCACCGCCTATCGCCGACTCGCCGAGGAACATCCGGATCTTGTGCTGTTCCTTGGTGATTACATCTACGAGTTCGCCGCCCAGATGGGTAATCCGCGATCACACGTCGGACTGGAGCCGCTGACTCTGCGCGACTTCCGTCAGAGATACGCGCAGTACAAGGCCGATCCGGACCTGCAAGCTGCGCACGCCGCCGCGCCGTGGGTGGCGGTATTCGACGACCACGAGGTGCAGAACAACTGGGCCGGTGAGGTGCCGTCGAGGCCGGACCCGGATTTCCACGCGAGGCGCGCCGCCGCGTTCCGGGCCTACTACGAGAACATGCCGCTGCGTCGGGCCTCGCTCCCGACGGGTGCGGGCATGCAGCTTTTCCGGCGGCTGCAATGGGGTGATTTGGCTACTTTCCATATGCTCGACACCCGTCAGTACCGTGATGACCAGCCCTGCGGCGGTAGGGGAAGGTCGGACTGCGCGGAGCGGCTGGATCCGGCACGTTCGATCATGGGCGCCGAACAGGAACGCTGGTTGCTCAACGGTTTTCGGCAATCCCGGACGCGTTGGGACTTCGTCGGCCAGCAGGTGTTCTTTTCACAGCTCGATCTCACACCGGGGGTTGGCCGTGGTTTCAACAACGACGGGTGGGACGGGTACGTCGCCAACCGGGATCGCGTCGTGTCGGGGCTGGTCGATTCGCCCGTGCGAAACCCTGTGGTGCTGACTGGAGATGTGCATGCGCACTGGGCCGCCGAAGTCCACCAGCGCTTCGATGATCCATCTTCTCCCTCGGTGGCAACCGAACTCGTGACCACGTCCATCAGCTCGGGCGGCGACGGGCTGGTGCCGCGCGTCAACGTGGCTGGGGTGCTCGCGGAGAATCCGCACCTTCGTTACCAGAGCAGCCGCCGGGGCTATGTCCGGACCCGCGTCACGGCCGACGAACTGCGGGTGGACTTCCGGCAGCTGCCGTACGTATCCCGCCAGGGTGCCCAGGTAAATACGGGAGCGTCGTTCGTCGTGCCGGACCGTGTGCCCAAGCTGGAGGTGTGAAGTATCTTGGCGTGGTCATCGAAAAGTAGTCTCACCGTGGCGGGAGTCATGAACGTTCTGCAGGTGCTGACGCTAGTGACACCGGATGGAGCGTACGGCGGGCCGGCCCGGGTCGCGTTCAATCAGGCAACCGAGATTCGCGCCCAGGGCCACTCGGTGACCATCACAGGTGCGTGCCGCGGGTACAGCGAACCGCCTGAATCGTTGTACGGCACCCCGGTGCGCCTGTTCAACGCCAAACAACTCGTGCCGCTCACCGGGCACGCGGGCATCGCGGCTCCATCGGCCCTGTACTGGATGTTCACCAATCGCCGAGACATCGACGTGTTGCACGTGCACCTAGGCAGAGACCTGGTGTCGATGCCGGCGGCATTGCTCGCGTTGTTCCTGCGGAAGCGCCTGGTCGTGCAGACCCACGGCATGATCGTCCGATCCCGGCACCTGATCGCGCCGATCCTCGACCGCCTCCTGACCCGCCCGATTTTGCGGCGTGCCGATGTGGTGCTGTATCTGACCGATAAGGAGCGCGACGACCTGTTAGAGGTCGAGCCGGCAATCTCCGCCCAGGCGTTGCCCAACGGAGTTCCGCCATCGCCGCCGTTGGCGATGGCCCATCAGGGCGACGTCGAAGTCTTGTACCTGGCCCGCCTGCATGAACGCAAGCGGCCTGCGTTGTTCGTCGAGACGGCGCGTGAGTTGTTGGCTGAAGGCGTCGGGGCGCGGTTCACGCTGATCGGACCCGACGGCGGAGAAGGCGAGAAAGTGCGCGAAGCGATCGACAAAGACAACGACGCCGCGAAGTCGATCATGTGGGAAGGGTCGCTGCCTCCCGAGGAGACGGCCGACCGCATGGCGCAAGCCTCGATCTATGTCCTGCCATCCGTCGACGAGCCGTTCTCGATGTCGGTGCTGGAGGCGATGGCGGTTGGTTTGCCGGTGGTCATCACGGAAAGCTGCGGTCTCGCCGACACCGTGCGCGCTAACGGCTGCGGGATCGTCGTCGATCACAGTCAGGATGCGCTCACCGCAGCCGTTCGGACGTTGATCGAGAATCCCCCGCTGCGCAAGACCATGGGAGACGCCGGACGCAAGACAGCGCAGGCGGATTTCAGCATGGATGCGATCGGTCGCAGCTTGTTGACGGCCTACGGTCTTGCCAAGGAGCTGGATTCACCGCGATAGTCGACGGTGACAGGAGGTCGCAATGACCGCCACCACTGAGTCAGTCGAATCGTCGGCTCGGGTCGAGACGTGCGATGTCTGCATCGTCGGCGCCGGCATCGCGGGCCTGAACGCGTTGTTCGTCGCCAGCCGGTACCTGACTCGGGATCAGAAAGTCATTCTGATCGACCGACGGATGCGTGTCGGCGGCATGTGGGTCGACACGTATGCCTACGTGCGCCTGCATCAACCACATCCGATGTTCACCGCGGGCAACATCAAGTGGACCCTCGGCAAGGATCGCTCCTACCTGGCCACCAAGGGTGAGGTGCTGGACCACTTCGCCCACTGCGTCAATGTGATCCGGCAGCGCGTGCAGGTCGACGAGTACTTCGGCTGGGATTTCGAATCGGCCTCAGAGTCGGTCGGAGCAGCCGACGGCACCGTCCGGGTCACCAGCCGGTCGCCGGAGGGCGGAGTTCTGGTGGTCCATGCCAAGCGACTGATCAAGGCCTACGGCCTGCGGGTGACGCCCAACGATCCGCTCCCGCTTTCCAGTGCCCGGGTCAAATCGGTGTCACCCGACTACTGCGACGTCCGATCGGGTGACATAGCGGCCAGCGACGCCCCGGTCTGGATCATCGGCGGCGGGAAGACGGCGATGGACACCGCGCACGCGTTGATCACGGCGTGCCCCGGTCGTGAGATCAACCTGGTGGCCGGCCGGGGAACGTTCTTCTGGAGCCGGGACCGCATGTTCCCCGTCGCGTCGCGCCGGTGGTGGACCGGGGTGCCCGGCGCGACGATCGCGGCGCGGGTGGGCCGTAGATTCGACGGAACCAACGAGACAGAAGTCCAGGAATGGTTCCGCTCCGCCTACGGCACGTATCTGACACCCCGCGCGGACAACTTCGTGTTAGGCATGTTGTCGGAATCGGAGAACCAGCGGATCTCCGCTGGCCTCAGCGAGGTCGTGATGGATTACCTCGTCGATGCCATCGACCGCAACGGCTCGACGGAACTCGTGTTTCGCAACGGGTCGACGAGGCAAATCCGGTCGGGCAGCTGGATCGTGAACTGCACCGGATACTTCACCGTCGACGACGACCCCTTCCCCTACGAGCCCTACGTTTCCGCCAGTGGAGCTGTCGTCTCGATCCAGCCGCGGTCGGCCGTCATGCATTTGCCCGCGTTCATGGGCTATTACATGGCTCACCTGATGTTCTTGGACAAATTGGCGGAATTGCCGCTCTACGAGTTGGACATGTGGGACCTGCGCAAGAAGTCGAGTGCGGTTTTCCCGTACGCGCTCTTCGCGCTCGTACTGCACAACCTCAGCCTCGTCTACGACAGCGTCCCGAACCGCGTATTCGTCGAGAACGGACTGGATTTCGACACCTGGTACCCGCTGCCGCGACGGGTGGCCGGCATGGTCCGGTTCGCAAGTACGCATCGTGGCGAACGAGAGCGCCAGCGCCGTGTCCTGGACACGGTGCGGGAACGGTTCGATACGCGGTTGGGGCCGTTGAACGCGGTCACGGCGGCGCAGTGATCCGGCCACATCAGGAATTACCTAAAGGAGATCGGCTCATGACAAGGACACGTTTCGGCTCGCTCGGTGCTGGAGGCCTGAACTGGGACAGCTTGCCGCTCAAGCTGTTTGCCGGCGGCAACGCGAAGTTCTGGGATCCCGCCGACATCGACTTCTCCCGGGACCGGGCCGACTGGGCGTCGCTATCGGATCTCGAGCGCGACTACGCCACCCGGTTGTGCGCCCAGTTCATCGCCGGCGAGGAGGCGGTCACCAACGACATCCAGCCGTTCATGAGCGCGATGCGGGCCGAAGGACGGCTCGGTGACGAGATGTACTTGACGCAGTTCGCCTTCGAGGAAGCCAAGCACACGCAGGTCTTCCGGATGTGGCTCGACGCCGTCGGGATCACCGACGATCTTCATGGTTACCTCGATGACCTGCCGGCGTACCGGGAGATCTTCTACAACGTCCTTCCGGACTCGCTCGACACGCTGTTGACCGACCCGTCGCCAGCGGCCCAGGTGAGGGCGTCGGTGGTGTATAACCACATCGTCGAGGGCATGCTGGCGCTCACGGGATACTATGCGTGGCACAAGATTTGCGTGGATCGCAGCATCCTGCCCGGAATGCAGGAGCTTATCCGGCGCATCGGTGACGACGAGCGCCGCCATATGGCATGGGGCACGTTCACCTGCCGGCGTCACGTCGCTGCCGACGATTCGAACTGGGCGGTGTTCGAGACGCGGATGAACGAGCTCATCCCACTGGCGCTGCAGCTCACCGAAGACGGCTTCGCCCTGTACGGAGACAAAAAGCCGTTCGACCTCTCCGAGGACGAGTTCATGCAGTACTCCGCCGAAAAGGGGATGCGGCGCTTCGGGACGATCAGCAGCGCCCGCGGACGCCCGGTGGGCGAGATCGACCTCGACTACTCACCGCTGCAGCTGGAGGACGCGTTCGCCGACGAGGACAGGAAGTCGTTGGCAGGCGTGTAGCGCTGGCGAACCGGCTGGCGCAACGCGTCTGTCCCAGACGTCCCACTGGCCTCTGCGCGGGACCATGACGTGTTTTGCCCGCCTCTTAGCGACAAATTGGACTCTCACGCTGTGCGCGTGAATTGCCCTAAGAGGCGGGCAATTCGAACTCGCACCTCGCGGCGAGGCGGAAGTGACTGATGAGACTGGTCGACTTTTCAGTGCTCGCGGGAACGAGTGAGTGAACGCCTACCGGGCGCCGCGCACCAATCGGCCGGGGCGCGCACCCGTGTCGGCGCCGTGTCGACGAGTGACCATGCCGCTGACGATCGTGGCGGCATAACCGCTGGCGCCCTGGACGATTCGACGCCCGCCCGCTGGCAGATCGTAGGCCATCCTCGGGGTGTGCAGCATCAACGCCTCCATGTCGATGACGTTGATGTCCGCCTTCTTACCGACCTCGAGTGTGCCGCGGTCGTTGAGACCGAAGAGTTGTGCGGTGTCATGAGTTTGCTTGCGCACCAGGTACTCCAGCGGCAGCTTCTCGCCGCGGTGGCGATCCCGCGCCCAGTGCGTCAGCAAAAATGTCGGGTAGGACGCGTCGCAGATCATGCCGCAGTGGGCGCCGCCGTCCGACAAGCCCGAGACCCCGGCCGGGTGGGTGAGCATCTCCCGGATCGCGTCGTGGTTGCCGTACGAGTAGTTGTAGAACGGCAGCATCAGCATCGCTGTCGCATCGCGCTCGAGCATCAGGTCGTACAGCGTGGCCAACGGATCCTCGCCGCGCTCTTTCGCGATCGCGGCAACCGCATCGTCGGGAGTCGGCTCGTAGTCGGGTGATTCACGTAGTGGGTAGAGGCGGTGCAGCGAGTACTGGACGAGCGCGAACATGTTGTCGAACAACACCTTCGGGTCCGGAGGGAGGTCGTCCTCCGACAGGATCGCCGCCTTGACGGAAGGATCGGCGAGCCGCTGTGCCAATTCCTCGCGGCTGCATTCGGCCTTGAGACGACGGAAGGTCGGCCGGTGGGTGAAAGCGTGATGGCCCTCGAATCCGAACAGCATGCCGAACGGCCGGACAGCAATCTGGGGATACAGCCGACTTCCGTTGGCGTGAGCGGCTGCCGAGATGTCCAGTTGTTCACGCCAGAGATCCGGAGCGGCGTCGACCTGGATCATGCCGAACGAGATCGGCCGATCGATCTCAGCGCCAAGGCGCGCCATCCACTCCAGCTCTTTCTTCGGCGCGATGATGTCCTCGCCGGCAACTCCTTGCGGGGCTAGTTCGAAGACTGCCTGGCCACCGGCGGCCATAGCGCGGCCGAGCCCGAAGAGTTCGTCCTCGGCGGCATACGTTCCGGGCACGGGTTCGCCGTCGATCGCCATGTGACCGATCGTGCGCGACGTAGAGAAGCCGAGTGCCCCGGCCTCGACCGCCTCCTGGACGAGTCGGGCCATCGCGGCGATGTCCTCCGGCGTGGCGGGCTCGTTGCGGGCACCGCGATCGCCCATCGCGTAGGCGCGCACCGCGCCGTGTGCCACCTGGCTTCCGACGTCGATCGAGTAATTCTGCTTCTCGATCGCGTCGAGATACTCCGGGTAGCTCTCCCACGCCCAGGTGATGCCCTCGGTCAGTGCGGTGCCGGGAATGTCCTCGACACCCTCCATCAGACCGATCAGCCAATCCTCTTTACCGGGCCGCACCGGCGCGAAGCCGACACCGCAGTTGCCGGTGACGACAGTGGTCACGCCGTGCCCACTGGACGGCTCCAGCAGACTGTCCCAACTGACCTGACCGTCGTAGTGGGTGTGGATGTCCACGAAGCCGGGGGCGACCATCCGCCCTGTGGCGTCTATGGTTTCGGCGGCGTCTCCCGGTAGCGGCGCATCGTCGGCGCCGCGGCGGCGGACCTCGACGATCCGGCCGTCCTTGATGCCGATGTCTGCGCTGAAGCGGTCCGAGCCGGTGCCGTCGACGACGGTCCCACCGACGATCTTGAGATCGAACATGGCGGTCTCCTAACCTTCGCCCCTGAGCATCCTCTGAGACGGGCTAAGTATCAATCGCCAATATCCATGGGCTCCGCCGAAGGTTTGCTATCGCCGCGCGCGGGCATTCTGCTACCGCGAGCCGCATCACGAGGAAAGGCGTTTGGCTTGGCGAAAGACAAGCTCACCGCCAAACTACGGAACCACTGAAGGGTCGAAGATGGCTTTCAAACTTACCTACCGCGACGGCGAAGCAGACGACTACGGCGATGACACGGCCTGGGTAGTTGAAGACGGTGTTCTGAAAATGGGGCGCGAGGACGGCAACTGGACTGTTCTCGTCTCTCCGAGTCATTGGGCGACAATCGAAGTGGGGACCGAGAAGGACGACAAGGACGATAAGGACGATAAGGACAAGAAAGACAAGAAGTCGGACGACGATAAGGACAAGTCCGG
>JAVHWG010000064.1:0-7427 GCA_032159965.1 Mycobacterium sp. | reverse complement strand
GTTCGTCGAGCTTCTCGAGTGCAGCCTTGCCGATTCGATCCAGGTCGTCGTGATACCGCCTGATCAGCTCGACCAGTATCGCTTCTTTCGATTCGAAATGGTGATACAGGCTGCCCGGCAGAATCCCTGCGGCGTCAGCGATGTCCTGCAGGGACGTGCGCAACCCCGAGGAAGCGATCAACGAAGCGGCCGTTTGAAGAACCTCGGTCCGCCGGTTTCCGTCGGAATCTGCGGCGTCAGATGAATCCTGAAGCGCCACAACACCTCCGCCGATCATGCAGGTAGGAGAACCAATCTTTGGTACAGATTACCAGAACACGCTTCGAAACTGGTGAGCGCGCGGGCGGGCGAACGGGCTTCGGGATGCGATTGACGCCGACTGAAGCGGAGTCCTAGTCTGGAACAGAAATTTGGTCAACAGTCGGAGGTAGCGGCATCAGATGGCGGAACCGACGGTGAAAGACGACATTCCCGAAAGTGTCCGCGATGCGCAGGAGCGATTCGACGCAGGCATGGGAGCCGACGGAGACGCCTCACCGTATCCGATGTTGCGGCAACTCCGCGAGAAGGCGCCCGTCCACCCCGGCTGGAAGGAGATGGGCGTCCCGGAGTGCACGGGTGACGGCCCAGGGGTGTTCACGGCGTACTCATTCGACGCCGTCAAAAGCGTTTTCACCGACAACAAGTCATTCAGCACTCGATGCTACGAAGCGATTGTGCGGCCCTTGCAGGGGCCGACCATCTTGGAGATGGACGGACACGAACATCAGGTGTACCGCAAGCTGCACGAGTACGCGTTCGCACGACCGTCCATGCGACGGTGGGAATCTGAACTGGTCGGACCGCTCGTGGAGCGCAGAATCGAACGAATACGCAGCGCGAAGCGGGCAGACCTGGTGGCAGAAGTGTTCATGCCGATCCCGGTTCGGGTCATCGCTGCACTCCTCGGTCTGCCTGATGGCGACGTGCCGGAGTTCCACCGCCTCGGCATCGATCTGCTCGGTTTCCGCCACGACATGGACCGCGCATTGCGGGCGTCGGTGCAGCTGCGCGAATACTTCGTCGGCATCTTGGCCGAACGCCGGCGCGAGCCCCGTGACGACATGGTGTCCGTGCTCGCCAAGGCAGAACTGGACGGTGTGCGGTTGTCGGACGAGCAGATCTTCGGGTTCATGCGAAATCTCTTGCCCGCGGGCGCCGAAACGACCTCGCGGTCCACGGCGAGCCTCGCGTTGGGGCTGCTCACTCATCCCGATCAGCTTGAGGCGGTACAGGCCGATCGCACTCTGCTCTCACAGGCCATCGAGGAAGGTATCCGCTGGGAGACCCCGTTGCTCACCTTCATGCGCGAAGTCACTGGGGACATCGACTTCTTCGGATTGCGCGTTCCCGCAGGTTCGACCATGGCCGTCAACCTCGGAAGCGCCAACCATGACGAAACCAGGTGGGATCATCCGGAACGTTTCGATGTCTTCCGAGACCGCAAGCCGCACATAGGTTTCGGCCACGGCGCACACGTTTGTATCGGAATGCACCTGGCACGCCTCGAGAGCATGAAGATCTTCAACACTCTGTTCGACCGCCTGCCGGGCCTTCGGCTTGACCTGGATGCACCCGGACCGTACGTAGCCGGCATGTATTTCCGGTCGCCGCCTCGGCTTGACGTCGTCTGGGACTAGACAGAACCAATTCCCAGGCGTTCGTGCACGGCGAAGACCTCTTCGTAGATCGATCCGGGAATCATGAACGGCTCTGTCGCAGACACTTCAGCGAGGTGGGCCGCGATGTCGTCGGCGGTCAGGCCGCTACCTGACTCCGCGAGCCAGCCCTCACCGAGCCCGATGAACACCCGCGCGAACCGGCCGACGCCGAATAGTTGCGATGACTGAATTCGCAAGCCCGGCTCGCCAGGTAAACCACGATCGGCGTGACGAGTTCAGGCCTGATCGTCTGCAAAAGACCAGATTCCTCAAGAACTTTCGGATCCTCCACGGTTTCGGTCACCATGCGCGATACACCGAACGGCAGCACGGTGTTGGCAAGGATGCCGTGTTCTGCGCCTTCCAGGGCGATGACATTGGTCAGCCCGACCAGGCCGGCCTTGGCTGCCGCATAGTGAGCTTCCCTGTGCTGTCCGAACATGCCCGCCGAGGACGAGATGAACACGAACCTTCCATAACCCTGCGACTTCATCACCCGAAATGCAGGCTGGCTCAGATAGAACCCGCCGTCGAGGTGCACGCCCAGCATCCGCCGCCAGTCATCCGTCGACAGATCCTCGAACGCAATGCTGTTGAAGATGCCTGCGTTGCTCACGACCGCGTCCAAGCGCCCGAAATGCTCAACCGCCGCACCAACGATCGCTTCTCCGCCTTCGGGACTGTCGACCGAATCGTGCGACGCGACCGCCACACCGCCTGCGCGGGTGATCTCGTCGACGACCAGGTCGGCGACGCTGGTGTCCGCGCCGCTCCCTTGCATCGACCCGCCCAGGTCGTTGACCACGACGCAGGCGCCGCGGCGGGCCAGCTCCAATGCGTACAGGCGGCCGAGTCCGCGACCTGCTCCGGTCACGATGACGGCCTGCCCGGTGAAGTCGATCATGCGCCCCCGCCGCGTCGGCATTGACTTGCTATCACAGCGGACTCTACGGTGGAACAGATATTTGGTCAACGGAACAGGCGCTGGAATCGATGGTGGATCTGCTGACAAGCGAGACCACAGTCGATGGTCTCGAGCGGTTGGCGTTGTTGGCCTCCGCACTGTCCGGTACACCGCTGCAGATTGCCCCACTGGAGGCCGACGCCCCCCCTTGGACCGACGGCAAAACGGTGTTCATCGACCCTGCGGCGGACGGGCGCGGCCGACTTCAAGCCCTAGCCGTCCAAGCGTCACTTATCGCGTCGGGCAGCCTGGCCCCCGAGGTCGTCCGCAAGCTGGTGCGACGACCCGGACTAGCCCGCCGCTATCTCGCCATCGAGGGTCACCGCGCGCTGGCGGCGAACGATCACCTCTTGCCGCCGTCGGTGCGGTCACTCATCGACTCCGAGATCGCTGGGCGCTGCGACTCCGCGGCCGCATCGCTGGCTGCCGCGCAGAGCGAGATGGAGATCGCCGAGCCGCCTTCGGTATTCGGCGCCATTCACGCGCGGAAACTGTTGGCTGTCAACAACCGTCCCGATTCGTCGACGGCGGCCGGTCACCACAGCCCGCGCCAGCAATCGGACAAGACGCTCGCCGAACTCGACGACGAGGAGGACGAGGGCGCTGATGTGATGGACCTCTTCTCCAGCCCTGTCGTGGGCGGCGGCGCCGTCGGCAAGTTGCTGCAGAAGATGCTCGGCGTGGTTCGGCAACTGGGTAAAGGGGGGTCGCCGGGCGCCGATTCACCGACGCACCGAACCCGGTCGGGAGCGCGTCCGGGAGGGGGAGGCAACTTCGTGCTCTCAACAGCGCACGAGGGTGGCATCGATAGGGCAGCCGACGGGTCCGACGAACAGGACGCGATTACGTACCCGGAGTGGGACGTACATCGCAGGCGCTACCGTCCGAATTGGTGTGCCGTGCAGGAGGTCGAGCCCCACCCGAAGGCCGACGACACTGCACTCGGTCTGTCCGATGCGTACGGGCTGCGTCGACCGCTGGCCCGCCTCGGCGTGGGTCTCGACCGCTGTCACCGCCAGGCCCAGGGCGACGATATCGACATCGACGCGGCCGTTGAGGCGCGCGTCGAGGTGATGGCGGGGTCCGCGCCCGACGAGGCCGTCTACATCGACAGCCTTCGGCGCAAACGTGACCTTGCCGTCCTGCTTCTCCTCGACGTATCCGGTTCTGTTGCTGAGCCCGGCGCGCCAGGCCAGACCGTTCACGAGCAACAGCGAGCGGCAGCCGCCGCATTCGCGATCGCACTGCATGACCTCGGAGATCGTGTGGCGCTCTATGCGTTTAACTCACAAGGCCGGTCAGCGGTGAAGCTGATGCCGGTCAAGCGTTTCGGCGACGATGTCGACACTCTCGTGATGCGGCGGCTTCGTGGCCTCGTCCCCGGTGCATATTCACGGCTGGGCGCGGCGATCCGCCATGGCGCGGCAGTGCTGGAGCGTGATGGTGGGACGACGCGGCGGTTGCTCGTCGTGCTGTCGGACGGATTGGCCTACGACCACGGCTATGAACGGGTCTACGGCGCCGCCGATGCGCGCCGCGCCCTCTCTGAGGCCCGTCAGCGTGGCGTCGGCTGCCTGTGCCTGACCATCGGCGCGAACACCGACGCCGAGGAGCTGCGGCGGGTGTTCGGCAGCGCAGCCCATGCGACGGTCCCGCGACTTGACCGGCTGAGCGCGATGATCGGGCCACTGTTCCTGTCCGCGTTGCGGTCGGCGGAGACGCGGCGGCCAACCGGTGCTCGCATGAAATCGTCTGCAAAAGAAGGAGAATGATGGTTGCCGATGAAGTCCGCCCTTATTACGTTCCCGTCGGTAACGAGGAGCGAGTGTTCAAGGCGGCGTTCCGGCAAGGGCTCTCGCTGGTGCTCAAGGGCCCCACAGGATGCGGTAAGACGCGCTTCGTCGAAGCTATGGCGTATGACCTCCAGCGGCCACTGATCACCGTCGCCTGCCATGATGACCTCACTACTGCGGATCTAGTCGGTCGATTCCTGCTGAAAGGCGGTGAGACCGAATGGGTGGACGGGCCGTTGACCCGGGCCGTGCGCGAGGGCGCCATCTGTTACCTCGACGAGGTGGTCGAGGCACGTCAGGACACCACCGTGGTATTGCATCCGCTTGCCGACCACCGCCGGCAACTTCCCATCGAGCGGCTCGGGGTGACCCTCGATGCCGCACCGGGATTCGCTCTGGTGGTGTCCTACAACCCGGGGTATCAATCCGTTCTCAAAGACCTCAAGGACTCGACGCGCCAGCGAATGGTGGCGATCGAATTCGGTTTCCCGACATCGGATATCGAGGAGAAGATCGTTGCCTGCGAGGCAGGCGTCGATCACGACAACGCCGCGCAACTCGTGCGGTTCGGTAATGCCATCCGCCGACTCGAGACCGCCGGGCTACGCGAGGTCGCGTCGACACGGGTGCTGATCGCAGCAGGCCGTCTGATCGTCGAAGGGCTCACCCCGCGCGAGGCAGCGCGCGTCGCCGTAGTCGGGCCGATCACCGACGACGCGATCGTCACGAGCGGACTGGTGGAGATGATCGACGCATACCTTGTCGACGGGTCGGCCTCGCCAGACGTTGACGGTGACACCGAGCAACGCTAGGGTCAGAACAAATATTAGGTTTGGCCGACAAGGTCCGGCCGATGGAGGTGGCATGTCCTACGAGAGCACCGCGGAGCCGATCAAGGTCGGCTATCTCATGGACATCAAGCTTCCGGACTACTTTCCCGCGGAGATGCGTGCCGACCTCACCGACACGTTTGATCTGGTCTTCGCCGAGGCTCTGGAGCAACGAGTCATCGACCGACCGGTGCAGATGATCTACCGGGAGGTCGAAGGCCTTCCGAAGGGCACGGTGAAAGCGGTTATCGACGCCTACGAGGAACTCGTCGACGAGGGCTGCCTGGTGGTATTCGGCCCGCACATCACCGACAACGCCGTGCCGACGCGCGAAGCCATCGAAGAACGCTTCCGGGTGCCTGCGCTCAGCGTCACCGGCTCTGACGACTTCCTGGGGGAGTGGACGTTCGCCTTCCCCCAGGGCTCGCTGACAGACGAACCGATCTTCTGGGCAGATCTACTCGCCAAGGGTGGCCACAAGGAAGTCGGGGTGCTGTTCGAGCAGTCTCTGGTCGGTCAGACGTATCTGAAAAACTTTCAGAAAGCTTGTCGGCACAAGGGTATCCGCATCAGCATCGAGGCACCGATCGCGCAGACCGCGCAGGACGTCACCGACGCCGTACACAGAGTGCACGAAGCGAAGGTCGACGCGTTGGTGCACTGCGGCTTCGGCTTCGGCAGCGTGATGATCAATGCGGTTCTGGAGTCACTCAATTGGGATCCGCCTCGATTCACCAGCACCGCGTTCCAGAACGCCTGGATCAACTCGGTCATCTGGAACGCCTTCCTGGGCTGGACGGGCATCGACCAGTATGACGAGGGCAATCCCATCGGTCAGCAGTTCTTGGACGAATACCAGAAGGTGTACGGAAGACGGCCTCAATACTGCGTACCGGTAGTAAACCGGGACGTGGCAATGACATTGGTCCGCGCGTTCAGCGACGCGCACCCGCTGAGTCCCCGCGGCGTGAAAGAGGCGCTAGAACGCGTGAAGATGATGCCCGCGGCCTCGGGTGCACCCGGTACCAGAGTCTCATTCGGTAACTGGACCCGTCGTGCCTGGATGGGCGCGGGCTACCTGGTTGCCCGCAAACTCGACGCCGACGGCGTCAACTCACATCTCGTCGCCCGCTTCGGTGAGGAGTAGGAAATGACCACCCAGACAACGGATCCGGCCGCCACTCCGCCGACCGAGCCGAAGAAGCGCTCGTGGATCGGCGCCATTTGGGTCGCCGTCGCACTCGTCCTGTTGGGCCTCATCGCGGCCAACGCGCGCATGGGCGCCGTCTCTCCCCGGATCAAGAACCCGAATGTCACCGGCGCCCCCCGGCCAGTGGAACCGTTGTTCGGTTTCGAGCACTGGCTCGCGTTGTTCCAGATCTTCACGATCTTCACCATGCTGGCGATCATCGCCGCGTACGTGGTGGCGTGGCGTCGGCACGGAGCACACCCGGTGCTGCTGATGGGCATCGTCACAACGCTCATCGTCTGGCAGGACCCGATCATGAACTGGTCGCCATACGCGGTATACAACCCGCAGCTGTGGCACTGGCCCGAAGACTGGCCGCTGGCCAACATTTCGCCGACCGTCGAGCCGTTTCTCGTGATCGGCTACATCATGTTCTACCTGGGCCCGTATTTCCCGGCGATCTGGATCCTGCGAAAGATTCAAGCCCGTCGGCCCGTTGACTCATTCGTCTGGCGCCACCCATTGATCAGCCTCGCGCTGATCATCCTGCCCCTCGGGATCATCATCGACGCGATGCTGGAGATCACGTTGGTACGCACGGGGTTCTACATCTACGCCCAGGTCATTCCAGTCGGATCCGTATTCGCCGGTCAGCCATACCAATTCCCGTTCATCTGGGAGACGGTGATGGTGACCTTCGTGATGATCCCGGCAGGGGTGCTGCTTTACCGCGACGACACCGGCCGAACCGTTGCCGAGAAGCTGGCCCGACGCGCACGTATCCTGCCGACGCGGCCGGCACTGGGCATGTTCATGGTGATGTTTCTGATCATCAACCTCGCATACTTCGCCTATGGCGCCGGATTCGCGATCATCAAATGGACGCGCACAGCCACCTCAGTGGCATGCCCGTGGCCCTATCCGGAGGCCAAAGTGTACGACCCACAAGGC
>JAVHWG010000030.1:0-18488 GCA_032159965.1 Mycobacterium sp. | reverse complement strand
GCACGAGCACTGTTTCCGTAGATATAGATCTGCTGTACCAGCGGACTGTCACCGAACACTGCTTCGAGTTTCGACACGGTGACGAACTCGCCCTGCGACAGCTTGAGGACGTTGTTGCGACGGTCCAGATACTCGAGACGGTCAGGTCCGGTCTCGGCGACGAAGTCACCGGTCCGGTAGTAGCCGTCGGCGTCGAAGACCTCTGCGGTCACCTCGGGCCGCTTGTAGTAGCCCGGGAAAAGGCCGGTGGATTTCACCAACAACTCGCCGCGGGGGTGCGGTCGGTCGGTGCGCGAGTAGCCGAGCTCGGGGACGTCGACAAGCTTGTAGTCGATCACCGGCGGCCGACGAACGACACCGTCGACGAAGACCGCGCCGGCCTCTGTGGAGCCGTAACCTTCGGTGAGATGCATATCGAGCAGGGATTCGACCCAGTCCTTCATCTCCGGGGAGATCGGCGCCGAGCCCGTCATCGCGGACACGAACCGGCCGCCAAGCAGCGAGCGGCGTGCGACATCGCCCGGAATCTGCTGCCGCTGGAACTCTTGGAAGAGCATGTCCCATACCCGCGGCACGAAGCTGAGCTGCGTGGGCCGGACGAGCGCGATGTCGTCGAGGAGCGTGGACAGGTCACTCTTCGCCGCGAAGTACGCGGTTCCGCCGGCTCCGAGGGTCGCATACAGATTGGCGCGGCCCATGACGTGGCTCATCGGCAGGAAGTTCAGCGTGATCGCGGGTTCGTGGCTTGCGTCTCCCCATGCGGCCCGGCTCGACCTCAGCCAGGAGTGCGCCACCATCCGGTCGGGGTACATGGCGCCCTTGGGCGTGCCGGTGCTTCCCGATGTGTAGATCAGCAGCGCGAGGTCGTCCCCGTCCCGAAGCACGCGTTGCGCCGCCGGCAGTGTCCTGCCCCGCTCGACCAATTCCGCGAGGGTCTCGACGACCACTGGGCTACCCGACAGCCGCGCTATCGCTGCGTGTAATGCGTCGCGGTGGCTGTCGACCTCCGGCCGATAGTCGAACACGACCAGTCGCCGCGGCATGTGGGCGGAGAGCGCGACCTCGACGGCGTCGTCCAAGTAGTCGACCGCGGCCGCGATGACGGCAGGCTCGGTTTCTTCGACGATGGGCCGAATTTGCCGGATTGGCGCGCTGGTCTGCAACGGCACCGACACGGCCGCTGCGCGGATCAGCGCCACGTCGACGACCGTGTAGTCGACGCTGTTGAAGCCGAGCATGCAGACACGATCACCGAGCCGGAGGTCCGTCATTGCTGCCGCGAGCGCACCTGCGCGGTCCCACAGTTCGCGGTACGTGATCGTGTCGAACTCTCCCAGCAGCTCAACGGTGGTGCGTCCGTCGGCGCCGTTCACCAGCCGTGTCGCGCGCTGACCGAGCGCCGGACGCTGCGCGTAGCCCGCCATCACGGTTTGCGCGATCTCGTGCAGGCTGAGGTCGGGTGAATCGATTGCCGCGGACACCGAGTCGTCGGGTCGTGCGGCACTGAACTGCGGATCTGTGTCGTACAGATCGGCTATACGGCGGGCGAGTCTTGCTCCGCGATCTTCGGTCGACATAACGGAACTCCTGCAAAATCAACGAATAAGTGCCGACGTCATTGGGCGTCTACAGGAGTCAATCTTAGTTCGCCTAACAATATTTCCGACGTGAGGAAGCCCACTGTGCGGCTGTGAAGCCGGTGTCAGAGACCGCTGATGACCCTCATGCGATGAACGCCGGCATGGACTCCCAGCCGCGCACGGTGGATGTCGGTGACAGACGAGCATTCTCGAGGTCGACGTCCCACTCCGGGAAGCGTTTCAGGATTTCCTCGAGCGCGATCCGGCCCTCCAGCCTTGCCAGTGCCGAACCAAGGCAGAAATGCGTACCCACGCTGAACGCCAGGTGCTGGCGAGGCGCGCGGTGAATGTCGAAAACCTCGCCGTCGGGCGGGAACTGACGGTGATCGCGGTTCGCCGCACCGATCAGCATCATCATCACACTCCCCTCGGGCACCGTCCGCCCGTGGTATTCGACGTCGCGAGTCACATACCGCGCCACGTGCGGTGCCGGCGGTTCGTACCGGAGCAACTCCTCGACCGACGCCGGAATCAGCGCGGGGTTCTCGACAAGATCGCGGCGCTGATCGGGATGCTCGGCCAATACCTTGCCCGCCCAACCGATCAGCCGGGTGGTGGTCTCGTTTCCTGCACCTGCGACCACGTTCAGATAGACGAGGAGTTCCTCCCGGGACAGCCGACGCACCGCGCCGGTCTCGTCTTCGAATTCGACGTTGAGCAATTCGGTCATGATGTCATCGGACGGGTGTTCGGCACGCCAGTCGATGTATGCCGCGAAGTGCTCACCGGTGACGATCCCCTCCTCGGCGGCCCGCATCGGTTTGCCTGCCTCGGTGCGCAACTGGGCGTTGGCGCGGTCCCGAATGGCTTCTTGGTCGTCTTGGGGAATGCCCATCAGCATGCTGATCGTCTTCATCGGCATCTGCGCGCCCAGATCGGCGACGAAGTCGAGACCGCCCGAGCCGATCAGAGGATCGAGGCTCTCAGCGCAGAACTCGCGGATCTTCGTCTCGAGATCGTTGATCTTGCGGGGCGTGAACATCCGGGACAGTAGCTTGCGATGGATGTCGTGGACCGGCGGGTCCTCGAAGATCACCACGCCCTTGGGGATTTCGATGTCGGCCCGGATCAGCTCGAGGATCGCACCGCGCGCCGAGCTGAACGTGGCGTAGTCGACCAGCGCCTTGGAGACGTCGTCGAAGCGGCTCAGTGCGTAGAAGTCGTGCTGCTCGTTGTAATAACAGGGCGCTTCCTCACGGAGCCGCCGGAACACGGGGTACGGATCCGCGATCAGGTCAACGTCGTAGGGATCGAAGTAAACCTCGCTGGCGGCAATTGCCGTCATGAATCTGCCTCTCGGAATCGGACTATCTGGCTTCGGAGAACGGCAGCAGATCCGACTCATAAGCCAAGCCCCACGGAATACCCCCGCGGAAGACCTCGGTGACGGATGCCAGTCGCGCCGACTGGTTTGCCGCCATCAGCGCGTGCTCCTTGAAGACCCGCGCCGCTACGCTGAGGCGGTGCCGCACGTGCTGTGCACGCTGGTGGAACTCAGGCGGCCAGGGATCCCCCCACAGCGCGACTTCGGTGATGCCGCGATCGAGCGCATGGAAAACCACCTCCCGCACGCACGCTTCGGCGCTCAGCATGTCGGCGCTGACCGCGAGAGCGTGAGTGTGCGGCCTATCCGCAACCAGCTCCAGGGGCTCGGTCTTGATGCCGAGTATCTGCAATGGCCGCACGTCTGACGGAGTGGCTGCAATCAGCAGGTGAATGTCCCAGCCTGACATCGCTCTGTCGAAGAGCCAGCCGCCGGCCGAGGCGATGACATCCGCGGCGTCGGCGGCGATCACGTCCAGGCGGTACCGCGTGTTCATCGTTGAACTCAGCTGGCGTTCCTCGACCTTGAGCGCGCGGGCGGTCACTGCCTTCGACTCCTTCGCCGGTACTTGTAGGCCGACGTAGATATCGGCATCAAGAACAGCGTGACAGTTTTGCGTTGATCTGTAAAGCCTAGTTTGGAGCCGCCAGCTCTCGGGGGGCCGTCAAGAGAGTCGCTGGCGGAGGGTGGCGGCTCGAAGCGTCAGGTGGTTGCGCTCGGCGAGGTTGGGCGCCTGCGCGGCAGCCTCCACGTAGAGCCGTGCCGCGGTGCCGAGGTCACCGCCCCGCTCGTGAAAGTAGGCGCACGCCGCGGTGTACCTGGGGAGCGTCGAATCCAGTTCGCCGAGCGCGGCTAGTCCGGCCTGTGGCCCATCTGCTTCGCCCACCGCGACCGCGCGGTTGAGCCGTGCGATCGGGCTGTCGGTGAGACGGACCAACTCGTCGTACCACTCGACGATCTGCACCCAGTCGGTCTCGTCGGCGGTCGGCGCATCGGCGTGCAGAGCCGCAATCGCAGCCTGCGCCTGATACTCCCCGAGCTGATCGCGGGCCAGCGCTGCCTGGAGCACCGCTACTCCCTCGGTGATCAGGTCGCGTCGCCAAAGGCTGCGGTCCTGGTCGGACAGCGTCACGAGTCTGCCGTCGGCGCCTGCGCGCGCCGGGCGTCTGGCGTGGTGGAGCAGGAAGAGCGCGAGCAGGCCCGCGACCTCCACGTCGTCGGTGGCCGTGGCCAGCTGCCGGGTGAGCCGGATCGCCTCGGCGGAGAGGTCGACGTCGCCGGTGTAGCCCTCGTTGAACACGAGGTACAGCACGCGAAGCACGGTGCGAAGGTCGCCGGGACGGTCCAGCCGGACATCGCTGACCGTCCGTTTGGCACGTGAAATCCGTTGTGCCATAGTCGCTTCCGGCACCAAGTACGCCTGTGCGATCTGACGGGTGGTGAGGCCGCCGACGGCCCGCAGCGTCAGCGCCACCGCTGATGAGGGCGAAAGCTTGGGGTGCGCGCAGAGAAAATAGAGTCGCAGCGTTTCATCGACGGCGGCGGCCGGTCCGGGCGGCGGCTCGTCACGCACCTGCAGCTCGCGCCGCCGCCGGGCGGTATCGGATCGGGCGATATCGACGAAACACCGCCAGGCCGTGGTGATCAGCCAACCTTTGGGTTCGTCGGGAGGCCCGTGCGACCAGCTTTCGATGGCACGGATCAGTGCTTCTTGCACCGCGTCCTCGGCAGTCGCGAAGTCGACGCCGCGGTGGACGAGAGCCGCCAGTACGCCGGGGATCAGGTCCCGTAGCTGCGCCTCGTCCACCGCATGTTTCCCGTCGCTTCGCTCGCCCAGCGCATGTTTCCCGTCGCTTCGCTCGCCCGGCGCACGGTCGGCCATTACTCGGTGACGGTCGTCGGCGAGCCCATGAAGGGCCGCACCTCGAGCCACTCGTGGATCGGCACACCGCCCGCACCTGGCGCCGCGGACAACTCGCCCGCCAGTTCTACGGCGCGCGCATACGAGTCGACATCGATGATCATGAAGCCCGCGATCAGGTCCTTGGTTTCCGCGAACGGGCCGTCGGTCACCGGGGGCTTGCCCTCGCCGTCGGAGCGGACCCAGGCCCCGTCGAATGCCAGGGCCTGGCTGTCGACGTACTCACCGGTGTCCTTCAAACGATCCGCGAAGTCCTGCATGTACTGCAGGTGGGCGTCGATCTCGGCGGGGGTCCACCGATCCATCGGCACGTCGTTGACGGACGCCGGCGCGCCTCGGTAATGCTTGAGCAGCAGATATTTGGCCATGACTGTCTCCATTCTGTCCACTTCGGGCTAAGCGACCCTAGTTGGTCGCTCACCCCTGGGACGGAGCCGTCATGCCGTTCTCGACATCCGCGGCCGAAGAATTCCGCGGGCGCAGTGTCAGCTGTTGCCGAATGCGCGGCGCAGCGCGTGACCCTGACGCTCGAACAGCTGCCGGCTCACGTCCCACTCGGGCAGAAACGAATCGAACCCATGGCACGTCGCGGGATATATGTGCAGCTCAGTGGCGACTCCGGCCGATGTCAGCAGGCCCGCGTAGTCCACGGCCTCGTCGCGCAGTGGGTCGAGTTCCGAGCACGTGATCAATGCGCCTGCCACCCCGGCCAATTCAGTCCGGCGCGCGGGAACGGAGTCGGCATCGGGTTCGCCCCCCGCCAGGTAGGTGTCCCACATCAACAGGGTGGTCGGGCCGTCGATGCCTGGGGCTGCCGCGAACTCGGCCTTCGACGGCGTCGGCCGGTCATCGAGAACGGGCTGGTGCAGCAGTTGAAAGACGATGTGCGGCGCGGACTTGTCAGCACAGCGCTGCGCCAGTCCCGCGGCGAGGGCGCCGCCGGCGCTGCTCCCGGCGACCGCGAGCCGCGTCGCGTCGACGTCGAGCTCGGCGGCGGAGGCGGCCACCCATTCGAGTACGGCCGTCAGGTCGTCCAGCGCTGCCGGGTATGGGTGTTCCGGCGCGAGCCGGTAGTCCACCGAGACGATCGTGCAGGAGCCGCGCCGGGCGAGCTCAACGCACTGCAGGTGGTCTATGTCGAGATTCCCTAACATGAACGCTCCCCCGTGGCAGTACACCACGGCCGGTGCCGGCGACGGCCCACCGCGGTAGATCCGCACCGGAATAGGCTGCTCGCCTTCACCTCTGATGACTTCGTCGCGAATGTCGACTCCCGACGAGTCGACTGTGTGCGCGGCGTCGCGACGGCGCCGGTTCAGCGACTCGCGCAGCGCGTCGAGCGCTTCTAGGGACAGGTCGGTGCGGGCGGACGCTAGATGACGCAGCTCAGGTGCGAGTCGGTCCGCTATGTCCCGGATTCCGATCCTCAACTGATCCGCAGGCATTGCCCTCCGTCCACGACCAGCTCGGCGCCTGTGATGAACGACGCGCGGTCAGAGACCAAGAACGCGACGGCGTCGGCGACTTCGGTTGGCGTGCCGATCCTGCCGAACACCGACGACGCCGCCAGCCGGGCCTGGGTCTCGTCGTCGAGCATCGGCGTTCCGATGGGGCCGGGCATGACCGTATTGACGCGGACCCCCGAAGACGCCAATTCGGCTGCGGCGACCTGGGTGAGTCCGCGCAAAGCCCATTTCGCCGATCCGTACGCGGCGTGATTCGGAAACGCCATCACAGCGCCTGTGCTGCAGGTGTTCACAATGGACGCGCCGTCGGCGCGGGCGAGATGTTCGCGAACGGCCCGGATGCCTTGAAACGGGCCGAGGCAGTTGACTCGCCAACTACGTTCGAAGCCTTCGGGTGTCTCCTCTGCCAGTGGGGTCCGGTGCAGCACACCGGCGTTGTTCACAAGAGTGGTCAACGAGCCGAACCGTTCGACGGTCGCGCGGACGCCGTCCTCCCACTGCTGCATCGACGTCACGTCCAGCGGGACCGCGAACACCTCGTCGCCGAACCCGTCGACAGTGGCCTGTAGTTGGTCGAGCAGGACGTCGCAGGCGGCGACGCGAAATCCGTCGGCGCAGAGCCGCTCGACGATCGCCGCACCCTGCCCGCGCGCAGCCCCGGTGACGATCGCGACACGATCACCCGCCGTCATCGCGCCTCGTCGAGGTGTTCGGTCATGCCGCGCCGCAGCGCCTGTGACTCCGAGGTCAGTGTGATCATCCGAAACCCCAACCGCGCCGCGGTCTTTCCGAGCTTGCCGGTGCCCGCGTGGATCGCGGACACCAAAGCGCGCGCCGATGCGGCGACCTCGATACGATTGATCGCGTCGGTGATGGCCTGTTCGGTCCACGCATCGGTCGGGCCGTACCCCATCGAGATCGCGAGATCCAGCGGACCGACGTAGAGGCCGGTGAGCCCTGGCACCGCGGCGATTTCGTCAACCACCTCCAGACCGCGACGCGACTCGATCATCGCGAAAACGCCAGCCCTGGATTGAAGCTCAGCCGGGTCGATTCCAAGGCTCGGCCGAAGGGGGCCGAAACTGCGGATGCCGGCGGGTGCGTAGTGTGCGGCGGCCACAGCCGCGGCTGCCTGATCTGCTGATTCCACCGTTGCGACGATCACCGCGTCGGCGCCTGCATCGAGCACGCGGCCGATTGGTGCCGGGTCGGCCGTGGGCAGCCGCACAGCCGTCGCGATGGGCACATGCTCCAGCCGGCGAAGAACCAATGCCACATCGGCGTCGTCGAGATACCCGTGCTGCAGGTCGAACCCGACATAGTCGTACCCTGCCCTGGCGAATTCCTCGGGACCGATGATCGTCGGGCCCACCACCCAACCACCCCAGATGTGCGTGTTGGCGGCCAGCGCCGCCTGCAATCTCGACCCTGTCATCCGTCTGCCTGCTGTTCGCGCAAGCGCTCATCGTCGACGAGCGCGATCTTGATTCTGTCCGGCGTTGGCAGGCAAGCCAGTTCGAACGCGGCTTGTACATCGTGGACGCCGAAGGTGTGGGTCAGATAGTTGGCCAGCAATTCCGGGTGTTCTCCCGCGAACGCGTCGGCGCGGGCGAGCATTCGTCTGCGATCAAGCGTGACACCCGATTTGAGCGTGAGGTTGTTGCGCAGCATCGCCCGCATGTCGAGCGGGTAGGTGTCGTCGTCGGCCACCCCGAAATAGAACACAGTGCCGCCGAACGCAGCGGCCTCGACAGCATGCGCCAGAGTGCCGACCTGGTGGCCGACGGCCTCGATCACGATGTCCGGCTTGTCCTTCGGCGTGAGGTGGCTGACCCATCGGTCACTGGTCGCGCGGACGACGGTGTCGACGCCGAACTTGTCTGCGACCTCGGCACGGTCGACGGGGTCGACCCCGGTGACGTGCCCGGCGCCCATCGCCTTGACTGCGTACGAGAAAAGCAGCCCGATCGACCCCTGGCCGATGACGGCGACGTGCTTGCCGGTGATGTCGGGCAGCTGTTCGGCGGCATACAGCACACACGCCAGCGGCTGCAGCGCGACCGCATGCTGCGGGTCGAGCCCGGAGTCGAACTGCGCCAACCCATTGCCGTCGCTCACCACGCGCTCCATCAACCCGTCGAACCCCGACGCCCATCCCACCACGTGGTCACCCTCGCGGTGCTGGGGATGACGACTGGCAAGCACTTCGCCGACGATCTCGTGGATCGGGAAGCCGGCCATGTCGGCCGCGCTGGCGCCGCGGTCACCGGGAATCTTGCCGCGGACGCCGCGGAAGCCGGGGATGTCGCTGCCGCAGACACCTGCCGCGATGAAGCGCAACAACACCTGCCCGTCGCCGACGTCACCGGCTGTCTTGTCGGGCAGGCTTGTTCGCTCGAACGTGTACGGCGCGACCAGCCGGTAGGACCACACTTCAGACCTCCACCGGGATGCTGCTCCAGCCCCACTGGAAGCTCGACGGCGGCCGCGACGCCGCGGACTCGACGATCCGATAGTCGGGTACTCGCTTGAGCCATTCGGTCACCATGACCGCGATCTCCAGGCGGGCAAGGTGATAGCCCAGGCAGAAATGCTGTCCCCGACCGAACGCCAGCGACCGTTCGATGCGCCTGTCCCAGATGAATTCGTCGGGTCGGCTGTACTCGCGCTCGTCGCGGTTGGCCGACGCGAGCAGCGTGATGATCCGCTGTCCGGGTGCGATGGTGGTGTCGTGAATGGTGAACGGTTTGCGCACCGTGCGCGCGAACCATTGCGCCGGAGCGCAGTAGCGGATCATCTCGTCGCGGGCGACGCGCACTCCTGCGTCGAGATCGGCACGCACGATTGCCAATTGGTCGGGGTGGCGCAGCAGCTCCCATAGCCCGTGCGCGACGATCTTCGGCACGGTCTCGGTGCCGCCGATGAAAAGGCCGAGCATCTGCGTCGCGGCTTCGACGTCGCTGAACGCGCTGCCGTCCGGGAGTCGGTAGCCGAGAAGTCCGTCGACCACCGGCAGCGCGCCGTCGGCTCCCTCGGAGCGCCTGCGCTGGACCACCGGGATCAGGTATTCGAGGTAACCGGGCCGGGCGTCGGCCACGTCTACCCCGCTGCCAGGTGCGGCGAGGCTGCCCGCGTTGACCGTCGCCAGAACGTCGGATGCGAGATCGACGGGCAGGCCGACGAGTCCGCACACCACCGACGCCGCAACGATCCCGGCGTACTCCTGGGTCAGATCGAAGGTGTGCCGCGGAAGCAACTCGTCGAGCCGCTCGTTGGCGATGCGCCGGATCGTCTCCTCCAGCTGCGCCACCGACTTGGGGCGCAGCGGTGCCGAGTGTGACCGTCGCACCCCGTCGTAGATCGGATTGTCGAAATTGGCGTGGAACGGCATCGGATGCAGTGGCGGATCGGGGACGGGTCCGTGATTGTGCTGCGCCAGAACGGTTGACGCGGGCAGCGTGCCCTCCGAGGCGACGAACGTGCCATCGTTGATCTCCAGGACGTCCCAGACGTCGGCAAACCGTGACAGCGCGAAGGTGTCCCACTTCGGGAGGTAGTACACGGGGTGCTGGTCCCGAAGGAAGCGGTAATACGGCAACGGGTCGGCCATCACAGCGGGATCGAAGGGATCGTATGGCGCGGATGCTTTGGACGAAAAATCCTGCATTGCGGGTGCTTTCACTGTAACGGCGACGGCGGCAGGGCCTGCAGAATTGAATCCTCCCAACCGTCGCGCAATGCGGGCGCGACGCTCATCCAGGTGACGATTTCGGCCGGCGGGCTGTCCTTCCACGACGGGTAGTGGTTGGCGAAGCAGTCCCACCCGCCTTCCAGCGCCCAATAGTGGATGACCTCGTTGAAGCGGAACGTGGTGGTGAACGAGCCGAGCCACTTCTTGCCGGTGCGCTCCGACCACGGCACATACAGGCGCTCGAGCTCGCGGATGTAATCGTCCTGGCGACCCGGCTTGGTCTGCATGATCTCCTGGATCACCAGACCTGCGGAGAAGCCGGTCTCGCGCAACTGGGCGAGCGTCTTGTTACTCGGCCCGGGGTACATGATCCTGCCCTCGCCGGAGGCGCCGGTCTCGGCCATCGACGTCGACCACTTTCCGGCCGCCGTCTCATGGCTGCCACCGCGCGCCTGCGCGCTACCGATGCGGGCGTAGTCCGAGAACCCGGCGATCTCCCAGATGATCGTTATCTGCGGCCAGTGTCCGTTATAGGGGGTGCTCTCCCAGATCGCGAACAACCGCGCGCCGAGTTCTTCCATCATCGGCTGGTAGACGTCGCCGAATTGCTCAACGAACCGATCGCTGCGCCCAGAGCCCAGCGCGATCGTCTCGTGCAGGTACAGCAGTGTGTGGCTGTGGTGCTTCCGCATGGCTGCTCAAGCGTTCCTGATTGTTGACATCGGCACCCCGCGAGCGTGACACTTAGGGCATGTTTTGTAAAGGTAGGTCCTCGTGTAAAGGTGCCGGATGGGCCTGACTCCTATCGCCAACGGGTTCTGCTTCGGGGAGGGTCCTCGCTGGTTCGAAGGGCTGCTGTGGTTCTCCGACATGCTCGGGGAGGCCGTGCACACCGTTGACCTCGGCGGCGATATGACCACGCTGAGCTTGGCCGGCCATTCCCCGTCGGGCCTGGGGTTCCGCCCCGATGGATCGTTGCTGATCGTATCCACCAAGGCCCGGCAGGTGCTGCGTTATGACGGCGAATCGGTGACTCTTCTGGCCGATCTGACAGACATCGTCCAGGCGGACCTCGGGGACATGGTCGTCGATCGCCGCGGTCGGGCGTACGTCGGATCCCAGGCACGTGAGGGCGGGGTGATCGTGCGGATCGATCCCGACGGGCAGCGGTGGGTGGTCGCCTCCGATCTGGAATTCCCCAACGGGATGGTCATCACGCCCGGCGGCGACACCTTGGTCGTGGCGGAATCCACGGGCAGGCGGCTCAGTGCCTTCGACATCGGTGATGATGGAACGCTCTCAGGCAGAAGGCTTTTCGCTGACGGCCTGGACGGACCGCCCGACGGTATCTCGCTGGACGCCGACGGCGGAGTGTGGGTGTCGATGACGCTGGCGCGCCAGTTCGAGCGGGTCATCCAGGGCGGTACCGTCACCGACCGCATCGACATGGGCGATCGCACTGCGATCGCCTGCACGCTTGGCGGTCCCGAGCGTCGCACCCTGTTCCTGCTCTCCAGCACCGACGCCTACCCGCAGCGCCTGATCGGCACCAAACTGTCGCGCCTCGATGCGGTGACGGTCGACATCCCGGGTGCGGGTCTGCCCTGACCCTCGATGAGAAAGCCGACTAATGAGTGACTCGTACTACGAACTGATTGACGACGCCGACCCTGCCGGAGAGCGGTTCGCCGCGACCGACCTGGTGCGCAGCACCTGGACGGCGGCGATCCAGCACGCGGCGCCGGTGTCGGCGCTGCTCGTCCGGGCGCTCGAACGTTGCAGTCCGCGCGACGACACCCGGCTCAGCCGCGTCGTCGTCGATCTGCTGGGCCCGGTGCCTGCTGAAGGAGACTTCTGGGTGCGCGCCACCGTGGACCGTGCCGGAAAACAGATTGAACTCGTCAGCGCCGAGATGGTCGGGCCGGGCCCGGACGGCAGGCCGCGGCCCGTCGCGAAGGCCAGCGGATGGCGGTTTTCGCAGCAGGACACCCTCGACGTGGTGCGCTCGTCGGCGCCACGGCTTCGGCCTCGCTCCGAGGGCAAGAACCGGGATCTGGCGAAGAACTTCGACCGCAACTACGTGCACAGCCTCGAGTGGCTGTGGCTGACCGAGCCTCTCAACGACGGGCCGGGAGAGTCCTGGATCAGGCCCATTGTCGACCTCGTGAAGGGCGAAACCATGACCCCGCTGGAGCGTCTCTTCGCGGTGGCCGACGACGCGAACGGTGTCGGTTCCAAGATTGACATCACGGAGTGGACATTCCTGAACACCGATTTGGCTGTGCACATCTTCCGGATCCCCGAGGGCGACTGGGTGGGCGTGCGCGCCGAGACCAGTTACGGACCCGACGGTGTCGGGACGACACTGGGCACGCTGCTCGACGATCAAGGCGCAGTGGCCGGCATCCAGCAGTCGGTGTTGGTGCGTCGCCGTCCGAAGCGCTAGTCAGGCGTCAGCCCACGAGACGCAAAGCCGCTGCAGGGCATTGCGTTACGGCCTGCTTCATCCGGTCTCGGTCGGACTCCGGGCGCTCGTGCTCATGGATCACGACCGTGCCGTCGTCCTGAACCTCGAACACGTCCTCGGCGATCGACTCGCAGATCCCGTGCCCGACGCACTTGTCGAGGTCGACTTCGACCCGCATGGTGTCTCCGATCCCCGAGGACTGACCGCCACATAGAGCGTGACAGTTTGGCAAAACTTTGTAAAGCTATCGGGGTGACGCAACCGGTCGACGGCGAGACCCGCCAGCGAATCCTCGCCGCGACCGCCGAAGTGCTGGGCCGCAAAGGCATGACCAGGCTCAGTCTGACGGAGGTCGCGCTGCAGGCCTGCGTATCACGACCCACGCTCTATCGGTGGTTCGCCTCCAAGGATGAACTGATCAGCGCGTTCGGTGTGTGGGAACGCGAATCCTTCGGACGGGGGGTCGTTGACGCGACCGCCGGCTTGTCCGGGCACGAAAAGCTTGACGCCGCATTGAAATTCATCGTGCAGTTCCAGCAGTCCTACCCGGGCCTGCGCATGGTTGACATCGAACCAGCGCGGGTGATCGAGCGCTTGGCCCGCGTGATCCCGCTCATGCGCGAGCGACTGGAGCGCCTCTTGCCCGGGCCGTACGGAGCCGAGGCCGCCGCAACGGCGGTTCGGGTTGCCGTGTCGCACTATCTGGTGCGAGCCGACGACGACGCCGAGTTCCTGGCGCAGCTCCGGCACGCGGTCGGTCTCAAGGCCGACGACGCTCCCGGAGTTCGGTGAGCACTTCATCAGTGTGCTCGCCGAGTTCGGGCGCCCCCGTTCGCGGCGCCCACGGCGTGCCGTGGAAATCTGCGGGCGTCGCCACCATCGGCATGCTCGAGGTGCCATCGGGGACGTCGACGATGCCGCCCGCCGCGTGGAATTGCTCGTCGGCGAGGATGTCCTCGAGGGAGTTGATCGGCGACCAGAAGAAATCCGGTTCGCCGGCAAAGGTTTTGGCCCACTCGGACAGCGGCCTCGTCGCGAAGATCTGATCCAACTCGCGAATCAGCTCGGGAGCGTGGGCGGCGCGGGTGCGCGCATCGACGAACCGCTCATCGGTCAGCCAGTCGCGGCGACCGACCACGCGGCACAGCGCCGGCCAGTGGCGGTTCGCTTCGAGCCCGACGATCCAGAACCGCTTCCCGTCGCCCGTCGCGTAGTTGTTCATGCACGGGTTGCCCATCGTCTCGCGCTGGCCAATCGCGATCGACTGTCCCGTCAGCAGATATGTGTTGAGGTCGAAGCTCACCGTGTAAACGCCCTGCCGGTACAGCGACGTGGTCACCAGCTGACCGGCTCCGGTGCGGTGACGGGCGACCAGCGCCGCGCAGATCGCCGCCGCGAGCGTCATCCCGGCCATGTGGTCGCCCATGCCACCCCGCTGGAACGGTGGTGTGTCGCCTGGACGGGTGAGCAGGTGTGCCAGTCCTCCTCGCGACCAGAACGCCGCGACGTCGTAGGCAGCGCGATCGGCGTCGGGGCCCGTCTCGCCGAACCCTGTGATCAGGCCGTAAACGAGGAGGGGGTTGGATACCGCGACCGTCTCGAAGTCCAGTCCTATTCGCCGGAGAGCACCTGGGCGGATGTTGGTGAGGAAAACGTCTGCGTCACTGAGCAATTCGAGCGCGGTTTCGCGGCCGTTCTCGGTGCTGAGGTCCAGCACAATGCTCCGCTTGGAGCGGTTGTCCATCTCGAACGGCGGGTTCAGCCCGAAGTCGCAGCCCAGCATCCGACCGAACATCCGGCCAGGATCCCCGCCTGGTGGTTCGATTTTCACGACGTCGGCACCCCAGTCGGCGAGCACGCCGCCTGCGGCCGGGCCCGCCACCCAGACCCCGAGCTCGATGACCCTGACGCCCTCCATTGGACCTGCCATGGGAAATTCATATCGCGGACCCAGGCGAAACTCGAATGCGGGTGACACCTCACGGATTTCTTGTAAAGCTATACCGATGTCACAGCCAGCAGCGGCCCAGCACGATTCGGTCGAGGAGGACACGTCCACGCGTCAGCGGCTGCTCGTTGCCACTGCCGAAGTGCTCGCACGCAAGGGCATGACCAAGCTCAGCCTGTCGGAGGTCGCGCTGCAGGCCGGGGTGTCGCGGCCGACGCTGTACCGCTGGTTCGCCTCGAAGGAGGAGCTGCTCGACGCGTTCGGCCAGTGGGAGCGCGACCGCTACGAAGTCGGCATCGCGCGGGCCACCAAAGGCCTCCGCGGCAGGGAGAAGCTCGACGCGGCCCTGAGGTTCATCGTCGAGTACCAGCAGTCGTTCTCCGGGTACCGAATGGTGGACATCGAGCCCGGCCATGTCATCGGTCAGCTGTCGACAGTGATACCGGTGATGCGCGAGCAGCTGGAGAGGCTCTTGTCCGGACCCAACAGCGCGGTCGCGGCGGCCACCGCCATCCGTGTGGCGGTATCTCACTATCTGGTGGTCAGTGACGACGGCGACCAGTTCCTGGCGCAGTTGCGGCACGCCGTGGGTCTGAAGCATCCCCGTTGACCAGCAGATTGACACCCATGGGGGAGCAATGAGCCTGGTCGCTGGGCGTGGACCGTTCAGCCACGACCCCGCGGGATGGGCAGATCCCCCGCTTCCTTCCGATGTGGTCTACGTCGAGCCGCACCCCCGTCGGATTCAAGCGATTATCAACGGGCGCAGTGTGATTGACACCGAACAGGCACTGTTGGTGCATCGCGGGAATCGCCCCCTCGGCTACGCGTTTCCTGCCGACGTCGTCGGCGATCTGCCGGCCGAGCCCGAGCCCGCCGCTCCCGGATATGTCCAAGTGCCCTGGGCCGTCGTCGACACCTGGCTGGAGGAGGGCCGGGAGCTCGTCCACTACCCGCCCAACCCGTATCACCGGGTCGACTGCCGGCCCACCGAGCGCACACTGCGGGTGAGGGCCGGCGACACGACATTGGTGGATACCGTGCACACGATCATCGTCTTCGAGACCGCGCTCGAACCCCGTCTGTACGTCGACCCGTCGCTCGTGCGCACGGATCTGCTACGGCGCACCGACACCTCCAGCTATTGCAACTACAAGGGGGTCGCGACGTATTGGGCAGCGATCGTCGAGGGGGCTGTGGTGCAGGACATCTGCTGGAGTTACGAGGACCCGCTGCCGGAGTCTCTGCTCATCAAGGGCTGCCTCAGCTTCGACCCCGCGAAGGCCGACGTGGTTGCCGAACTGCCGGCCGCCGCCGCGCCGAACTGACTTTCACCGATTCGATCTCCGGTATCAGTTAACAAGGCTAACCTTCCCCCGAATGGTCATGAGCAAACAACCCGACCCGGTCGCCGAAAAGTTCGACGACCACCCGTTCGCGCAACCGCGCCTCGCGCATTTCCTCCGCCTGGCGTCGGTGCCGATGCTGCTGTTCTGGATCGGGCTGACCGTCGTCCTCAACATGTTCGTGCCGCAGCTGGAAAAGGTCGGCGAGGCCCACACCGTGTCGATGAGTCCCACCGACGCCCCCTCGATGCAGGCGATGAAGCGAGTCGGCGGGGACTTCAAGGAATTCAACTCCGACAGCTCGGCAATGGTGCTTCTGGAGGGCGACCAACCGCTGGGTCCCGACGCCCACCACTACTACGACGGCCTGGTCCGGCAACTTCAGCAGGACACCGCGCACGTACAGCACATCCAGGACTTCTGGGGCGACCCGCTGACCGCCGCAGGGGCGCAGAGCGCCGACGGAAAAGCCGCCTACGTCCAGCTTTATCTCGCCGGCAATCAGGGTGAAAGCCTGGCCAACGATTCCGTCGACTCCGTCCGGGCCGTCGTGGCGCGTAACCCGCCGCCGCCGGGTGTGCACGTGTTCGTCACCGGACCGACCGCCCTGAACGCCGACCAGCACCACGCGGGCGACAAGAGCGTTGTGAAGGTCACCGCGATCACCATCGGGGTGATCTTCGTGATGCTGCTCTTCGTCTACCGCTCCATCGTCACCACGATCCTGATCCTGCTGATGGTGTTCGTCGAACTCGGCGCGGCCCGAGGAATCGTCGCGCTCCTCGCCAACAGCGGTCTCATCGGCCTGTCCACCTTCGCCGTGAATCTGCTCGTGTTGCTGGCTATCGCCGCCGGCACGGACTACGCGATCTTCCTCATCGGCCGCTACCAGGAAGCCCGGCAGTCCGGCGAAGATCGAAAACACGCTTACTACACCATGTTTCACGGTACGGCACACGTCATCATGGGTTCAGGCCTGACGATTGCCGGTGCCATGTACTGCCTGAGTTTCACGCGGCTGCCCTACTTTCAATCGCTTGGCGTGCCGTGCGCGGTGGGCATGCTCGTCGCGGTCGTCGCGGCATTGACACTTGGCCCCGCGATGGTCGTCGTGGGCGGCCGCTTCGGCCTGTTCGATCCCAAGCGCAAGATGAAGACCCGGTTCTGGCGTCGCGTGGGCACGGCCGTCGTGCGCTGGCCCGCGCCGATCCTTGCCGCGACGTGTGCTCTCGCCCTGGTCGGCCTGCTCGCACTGCCGGCGTACGAGACGAACTACGACAGCCGCAACTATTTGCCGTCCAGTGTTCCGGCCAACATCGGGTACGCGGCCGCCGACCGGCATTTCCCGCAGGCCCGGCTGAATCCTGAACTGCTGCTGGTGGAAACCGATCACGACGTCCGCAACCCGGCCGACATGCTTGTCGTCGACCGAATCGCCAAGAGCGTCTTCCACATCCCGGGTGTCGGGCGGGTCCAGACCATCACCAGGCCGCTGGGTACCCCGATCGAGCACACCTCGATCCCGTTCCTGATCAGCATGCAGGGCACCACGCAGACGATGAACAAGACCTACCTCAAGGACCGCATGGCGGACCTGCTGGTCCAGGCGGACGAGATGGGCAAGACCGTCGACAACCTGCGGCACATGCTCGCCCTGATCACCCAACTGACAGCGATCACCCACTCCATGGTCCAGAAGACGGAGCAGACCACCGCGGACACCAACGAATTACGGGACCATATCGCGGATTTCGACGATTTCTTCAGGCCGCTCCGTAACTACTTCTACTGGGAACCGCACTGCTTCGACATTCCGGTCTGCTGGTCGATCCGCTCGATCTTCGACACCCTCGACGGAATCGATCTGCTCAGCGATGATCTGCAGAGCCTGACCAGTGACCTGCACAAGCTCGATGAGTTGATGCCGCAGTTACTGACTTTGCTGCCGCCGATGATTTCCACTCTGCAGAACATCCGCGGCATGCTCCTCACGACCTATCAAACCCAGAACGGCCTGCAGAACCAGCAGGACGCGCTGCAGCAGAACGCCACGGCGATGGGTCAGGCCTTTGACGCCTCGAAGAACGACGATTCGTTCTATCTGCCGCCAGAGGTGTTCGACAACCCAGACTTCAAGCGGGGCCTGAAGATGTTCGTCTCCCCCGATGGCCACGCGGTTCGGTTCATCATTTCCCATGAAGGGGATCCGGCTACCCCCGAAGGCATTTCGCACATCGAGCCCATCAAGAACGCGGCCTTCGAAGCGCTCAAAGGGACCCCGCTCGAGGGCTCGAAGGTGTATCTGGGCGGCACCGCGGCCACGTACAAGGACATGCAGGAGGGTGCGAACTACGACTTGCTCATTGCGGGAATCGCGGCGGCGTGCCTGATCTTCATCATCATGTTGATCATCACCCGGAGCATCATCGCGGCCGTCGTCATCGTGGGCACCGTGCTGCTGTCGCTGGGTGCCTCGTTCGGGCTGTCCGTTCTCGTCTGGCAACACATCCTCGGTATCAACCTGCACTGGATGGTGCTCGCGATGTCGGTCATCCTGCTGTTGGCCGTCGGATCGGACTACAACCTGTTGCTGGTGTCCCGGTTCAAGGAAGAAATCCACGCAGGGTTGAAGACCGGCATCATCCGTGCCATGGCCGGCACGGGCGGAGTTGTGACGGCCGCCGG
>JAVHWG010000015.1:0-4143 GCA_032159965.1 Mycobacterium sp. | reverse complement strand
CGTCGGTGCGCGACCGGGCACACAGGCTGGTGCAGTCGATGATCGCCAACCAACCCGACGGGCAGGCCGATCTGGTCAGCGAGCTTGCAGGGCCGCTGCCGTTGCAGATCATCTGCGACATGATGGGCATTCCCGAGGAGGACCATCAGCTGGTATTCCATTGGACCAACGTGATTCTCGGCTTCGGCGACCCCGACCTGGCGACCGACTTCGAGGAGTTCCTGAAGGTCTCCATGGACATCGGCGCTTACGCGACTAATTTGGCGGATGACCGAAGAAGGTCCAGCTTGAACCATCACGATGACCTGACCACCGCCCTGGTCGAAGCCGAGGTGGGCGGCGAGCGACTGTCGTCGTCGGAGATCGCGATGTTCTTCATCCTGCTGGTGGTGGCCGGCAACGAGACCACCCGCAATGCGATCAGTCATGGCTTGCTGGCACTCTCCCGCTATCCCGCCGAACGGGACAGGTGGTGGGCAGACTTCGACGGTTTGACGCACACCGCTGTCGAGGAAATCGTGCGCTGGGCCTCGCCGGTGGTCTACATGCGCCGCACCCTGACCCGCGATTTCGAGCTCAGTGGCACGAAGATGGCTGAGGGCGACAAGGTGACGCTGTGGTACTGCTCGGCCAACCGCGACGAGTCGAAGTTCGCTGACCCATGGAGGTTCGACGTGGCCCGTGACCCCAACCCGCACGTCGGCTTCGGTGGCGGTGGCGCACACTTCTGCCTCGGCGCCAATCTCGCGCGCCGCGAGATCAGGGTCGTGTTCGACGAATTGCGCCGCGAGATACCCGACATCGCGGCGACCGCGGAGCCCGCGCGACTGCTCTCACAGTTCATCCACGGCATCAAGACCCTGCCGGTCGCCTGGACCCCGGCACCATGACCGACGTCGACGTCTGCGTGGTCGGTGCGGGCTTCGCGGGCCTGACCGCCGCCCTTCGCAGCAAGCAGGCCGGCCTTTCGGTCGCCGTGCTGGAAGCCCGGGACCGAGTGGGCGGCCGCACCTTCACCGTGCCGCGCGACGACGGGTCATGGATCGATAAGGGCGGCGCCTGGGTCGGCCCGACGCAGGACCGAATCCACGCGCTGATGACCGAATTCGGCGTCAAGACCTTCAAGCAGTACAACGACGGCGACGCCATGATGGTGGTCGACGGCAAGCAGTTCCGCTACGGCGGCGCCATCCCGTGGAGCATGAGCCCCTGGGTGTCGATCAGCCTGGGGGCGGCCATGTTTGAACTGGGCCAGATGTGCAAGTCCATCCCGCTGGAGGCGCCGTGGGAGGCGAAGAAGGCGCAGAAGTGGGATCGCATGACGTTGGCCCAGTGGCTGGAACGCAACGTCAAATCCAAGGCCGCGCACGACCTGCTCGATACCGCAGTCTCCGGCTGCTACACGTCGGCGGCCTCCGAGGTTTCGATGCTCTTCATGCTGTTTCAGATGGGCTCCGCCGGCGGGCCCTCCTGGGTGCTGGGCGGCGCGGGCAAGTCTCAGGACTCCCGTGTGGTCGGCGGCATGGGTGCGATCTATAACCCGATCGCCGCCGAGCTCGGCGACGCGATCCAGCTGTCCCAGCCGGTCCGCCGCATCTCGCAGGACTCCGACGGGGTCACCGTTGAATCCGACGGCGCCAGTGTGCGCGCCCGGCACGTCATTGTCACCGTTCCGTTGGCGATCGCCAGCCAAATCATCTACGACCCAATGCTTCCCACGGATCGCTCATTTCTCCACCAGCGGATGCCGAGCGGCGCGATAATCAAAATCTCCGTCGTGTACGACCAGCCGTTCTGGCGAGCCGACGGCCTGTGTGGCCAGAGCGCCGCGCCCGGATCGCTGGCGACCGTCACGATCGACGCCTGCACCGATACCGCGTTGCCGGGCATCCTGTGCGTGATCGTCGAAGGCCCCATCGCACGGCAATACGAGCGTCTCGACGAAGCCGAACGCCAAGCGGCAATCCTGGACGCCCTAGTGGAGCGCTTCGGCGAAAAGGCGCGCACGCCCGTTGAATACGTCGAACAGAACTGGACATGCGAGCGGTATTCCGGCGGCGGGATGCTCAGCCACGCGCCACCCGGCGTACTCACCGAATTCGGTCATGCCATCCGCGAGCAGTGCGGCCGGATCCATTGGGCGGGTACCGAGACCTCCCCGGTGATGTGCGGCTGGATCGACGGCGCGATCCGCTCCGGCGAACGCGCCGCCAGCGAAGTCTTGACCGACCTAAAGGAATGAATTCTCGGCGCTGAGACCGCGTTCGGGGAAAGCGCCCATCGCGAACGTCTCAGCGTTGCCCAACCCGGTGCCCCCGCCGATCGGATCGTCCACGCGCACCAACAGATCCCGCAGCTGGTGCACCTTGCGGGCGGTATCAGGCTGGTCGCAGTTCGGTACGTGGTAGCCCTCCACCTTGAGATCACCGACCCACTGTCCATATACCCAGTCGTTCCAGCCGTAGTAGCCCGCGGTGCCGAGGTGAAACCCGGTGGGTCCGGCGGCGGTGATCGTCAAAGGCCGTTTGGTGCCGTCGGTTTCGATCAACGTGATAGTGCCGTGCGTGAGGCGGCGGTTGCCGTCCTCGAAGTGCAGGTCCTGTTCCACTGCGGCGAAGCGGTGCGCGGTGCCATCGTCGTTCTGTTGTTCGGCCTGGAAGCGCGTCGATTCGTGGCCGTCGCCCTTCTCCTGCTGGAGGAACACGAACAGCGAATAGGTCGAGCCGTCCGGCCTGGTGAGCGTCATCGGGCACCAGGTCATCAACATCTGCTTGATGCGCCGACCTCCCCGCGGCAGGCCGGGTATCGGTTTGCCGACACCGGGACGCAGACCCCAGGAGTGGTCGCGGACCGAGATCCACTCCTCCGGTTTGACTTCGGTGCGCGCGCCATCGAGTTCCACCCAGCCTTGGGCCACTCCAATCTGGTGGTAGCGCAACACATTGTGGCTTACCCGGTAGCCGTCCGGGCTGCGGTCCGGCCACGGGTCTTCCAGCGCCGCGGCGAAGCTGCCGCGCATGGTGACGTCGAACGCGATCGGGGCGTGCTCGGTCTTGTCGAGCGTGACGCGGATGGCTTTCAACGGTTCGACGACGCGGTAGTGGATGGGGCCGACGTCGGTGCTCGACGGGTCCGAAGACAGCCGCCGGCCGGCGCGCACGGTCCACTGCTCGGTACCGCGACACACACCGCCGGCGCCGTCGAACACTCCCCTGTTGGTGTACTTGCCGATCCCGAGGACTATTTGCAACGAGTTGTCCCGCGCGTGCGCAATGGTCCAGATCTTCTCTGTCCAGGACGGATCCGACTGACTGACCGTGGCGAACGTGTCCACGATCTGGTGCGTCAAGGACTCGTCCTCGGGCACAAGGTCGCCGTAATTGGTCGACAGCAAGCGATTCGCCCTCCTCGCCTTACGTTCAGAGCCAATTTGTAACAGGTCGAAGTGTGACATCCAGCGGTACAGATGTAAAGTACGTAAGGTGCCCACCCGCGTGCCCCCCAGCGCCGAGCAGTCGACCCGTCGACGGATCCTGGCCGCCACCTTCGTGGTGCTCGCACGCAGTGGGCGCAAGCGCTTGATGCTGTCCGAGGTGGCCGCCGAGGCCAAGGTGTCCCGGCCCACCCTGTACCGGTATTTCCCGTCCAAGGAGGAGCTGCTCGACGCATTCGGGCTTTACGAGCAGGACAACTTCGACGCCGGGATCGCGTCGGCGATGGCGGGTCTGCGCGGTCACGAAAGACTCGACGCCGCTTTGCAATTCGTCGTCGATTTTCAGCACAGCTATTCACTGGGTTTCCTCGCCGATAACGAACCTGAACACGTTCTGGCGCAGATGAAGCGTGTCATGCCGATACTGCACGAGCGGATCGCGCGCCTGATTCCCGGCGACAACGCCGATCTGGCCGCCGCGACGGTGGTGCGCGTGGCGGTATGCCACTACCTGGTGGGTGGTGAAGACCGCGAACGATTCCTCGCCGAATTACGTTATGCCGCAGGCATCGATCGCCGCGTATCACGCTCCGCCACCGCGAGTTAGCCGGCCATCCAGGAGCAGATGCGGTCGGCGATTAGGTCGGATCCATGCACGGCGATGACCAAAGGCCTAGCGGTGTCGTCGATGTCTCCGAAGGTCAGCGGTT
>JAVHWG010000012.1:0-19179 GCA_032159965.1 Mycobacterium sp. | reverse complement strand
TTCGTAGCCAAGCCAACCGAGCATGGAATCGTAAAACGCTACAGACTTCTCGTAGTCGAGCACGGCGAACTCGACATGACTGACTCCGCGCCACCTCATTGAGCCTCCCCCGAACTCGACATCCGCTCCCGTCCAGTAGCGATGGATCGCGTCACTTCTTCGGTTGCTGACCAGACGTTGCTTGAAACCGGAACTCCACCACGTCACCGTCGGCCATCACGTAGTCCTTGCCCTCTATCCGGACCTTGCCCGCCGCCTTCGCCGCGGCCATCGACCCGGCGCCGACCAGGTCGTCATACGACACCACCTCGGCCTTGATGAAGCCCTTCTCGAAATCGGTGTGGATCACACCCGCAGCCTTCGGCGCGGTGTCACCTTGATGAATTGTCCATGCGCGCGCCTCTTTTGGGCCCGCCGTCAAGAATGTTTGCAAGCGCAACGTGTGAAAACCGGCCCGCGCCAAGGCATCCAGGCCGCGTTCAGTCTGCCCGATCGACTCCAGCAGTTCAGCGGCAGACTCGTCGTCGAGTTCCAAGAGCTCCTGCTCGATCTTCGCGTCCAGGAACACCGCATCGGCCGGGGCCACCAACTCACGCAAGGAAGCCACCCGTGCAGCGTCGGTGAGCACACTCTCGTCGGCGTTGAACGCGTAGAGGAACGGCTTCGTCGTGAGGAGATTCAACTCGCGGAGCAACGACGTGTCCGCACCCGAGGCGAACAGCGTCTTGCCGCCGTCCAGCACGTCCTGGGCCGCCAACGCCGCCTCGTGCACCGGTCGACGTTCCTTTTGGGTGCGAGCCTCCTTTTCCAGCCTCGGCAGCGCGCGCTCGAGTGTCTGCAAGTCCGCCAGGATGAGCTCCGTCTCGACGATCTCGATGTCGGACTTGGGATCAACTTCGCCGGACACGTGGGTGACGTCGTCGTCTGCGAACACCCGGACCACCTGGCAGATGGCGTCGCACTCGCGAATGTTGGCGAGGAACTTGTTGCCCAGCCCTGCACCTTCCGAGGCGCCCTTGACCAGGCCGGCGATGTCGACGAAGGTCACCGGCGCGGCCACGATTCGTGCCGAGCCGAACATCTCGGCGAGCTTGTCGAGCCGCTCATCCGGCAACGGCACGACGCCCTCGTTGGGTTCGATCGTCGCGAACGGGTAGTTCGCGGCCAACACGTTGTTTCGCGTCAGCGCATTGAACAGCGTCGACTTACCGACGTTCGGCAGACCTACGATCCCAAGATTCAAGCTCACAGGGTCCACAGTGTAGGCAAACACGCACGGCGGCTCCGTCCCGCTTGACAGCCCACTTTGCAGTTCAACCGGTACGGTCTATGTGTGTCTGCACAGCGGGGACAGCCGGCGATGAATGCGCGGCGTCACTCGATCCATCCCCGTGTGCCGGGTGTGCCCTGGTGGGGAGCAGTGCTGATCGCCGTGACCACGACCGCGGCCGGCTTCGCGTTCGACGCTGGCGGGGGCAAAGAACTCACAAACGTGTTCGCGACGCTGTACGTCGTCGGCTGTGTTGCTGCGGTGTTGATGGTGCGGCAGTCCGCCATCTTCACCGCCATCGTGCAACCGCCGATGATCCTGTTCGCCGCGGTGCCGGGCGCGTATTTCATGTTCCACGGCGGCAGCATCAATGGCCTCAAGGACATCCTCATCAATTGCGCGTACCCGCTGGTCGAGCGGTTCCCGCTGATGGTGTTCACCGCCGGTACCGTCTTGCTGATCGGTCTGGCGCGTTGGTTTCTCGGCGGACGTCACACCGAAACGGAGCCTGCAGCCGCCGAGCAACCGACATCCAGCCGGTTGTCAGCCGTCAAGGAGAAGATCGCCGGATTCTTCTCGGCTCCCGGTGGCGACGAAGAGGACGGCGCTGCCCCGACCCGTCGCCACTCTGCCCGCAGTTCCAAGTCCGCCCGCGCAAGCCGCAAGTCCGCGTCCGAACGGGCCGAGTCTCCGCGACCGCGTCGCAGTCGCCCGCCGCGGACCGATGACGACCTGCCGGAAGACCGGCCCGCACGCCGCAGCCGTTCGGCTCGCCCGCGGGAGGACGACGAACTCCTTGACCGCCCCCGCCGGCGCTCCACTACTTCTACTTCGCGCACCACACGCAGCTCGTATGACCCATTGCGCAGTCCGTACGACCGCCGCGAGCCTCGCGAGCGGACCGCGCCTGCGGACCGCAGCGGCCGCCACGATTCCTACGACCCGGTCGAGGCGTACGAGCCTCCCCCGCGTCGTCGTCCGGCCACCAACGGCGCCTCGGTGACCAACGGCTCACACCACCCGATCTCGCGGGTGCGCTACCGCGGCAGTCCCGCCGAAACCGGCAGCCGGCAGGAGCGTTCCCGTTCGCGGCCATGGGAAGCCGAGAGCTGGGAATACGACATCTGACTCTTAACCGCGCGGTGACCGAATCTCTCGCGGCAGTGCGAACACCAGCGTCTCGTTGGCTGTGGTGACAGGCTGCACCAGGCCGAAGCCGTGCTCGGCGAGCCGCTCGAGCACCCCGCGAACCAACACCTCCGGTACAGACGCACCCGAGGTGACGCCCACAGTCGTGACGCCCTCCAGCCAGGCCGGGTCGATGTCGTCGGCGTAGTCGACGAGGTACGCCGAATCGGCGCCCGCACCAAGTGCCACCTCGACCAGACGCACAGAGTTCGACGAGTTGCGCGATCCCACGACCAGCACCAGCTCGCATTCGGGTGCCATCGCCTTCGCGGCGACCTGGCGGTTCTGCGTGGCGTAGCAGATGTCGTCGCTCGGCGGATCCTGCAGCTTGGGAAATCGCTGCCGAAGGCGCTGCACGGTCTCCATGGTCTCGTCGACCGACAGCGTGGTCTGCGACAGCCAGACCACCTTGTCCTCGTCGCGCACGGTCACAGCGTCGACGGAGTCCGGGCCGTCCACCAGCTGCACGTGATCGGGCGCCTCGCCGGCCGTGCCGACGACCTCCTCGTGGCCTTCGTGCCCGATGAGAAGGATGTCGTAGTCGTCACGGGCGAACCGTTTCGCCTCGTTGTGCACCTTGGTCACCAGAGGACACGTCGCGTCGATGACCTGAAGTTTTCTCTCCGCCGCCGTCGTGTGCACGGTCGGCGCCACCCCGTGCGCGGAGAACACCACGATCGCGCCTTCAGGGACCTCGTCGGTCTCGTCGACGAAAACTGCGCCCGCCTTGGCGAGGGTGTCGACCACGTGGCGGTTGTGCACGATCTCATGCCGCACATAAACCGGCGCGCCGTGCTTTTCCAGAGCGCGCTCCACAGTCTCGACGGCCCGGTCCACACCCGCGCAGTAGCCGCGCGGCTCCGCCAGCAGCACGCGCTTGCCCGCGGGGCGGGACGCGACCCCGCTGGCCGCACCAGGAATCCCCATGTTGATCGTCGGCGGCATAGTGCCAGGGTACGGTCCGCTGACACCCCGCAGCCAGTCAGCGGCCCCTGACTTGGCCAAGTGCGAGTGGTAGGGCAGTCTGGATCTCATGGGGAACGCACCGTATGGGGTCCGGCTGCTGGTAGGAGCGGCCGCGACGGCCGTCGAGGAGACGCGCAAGCTGCCGCAGACGATCCTGATGTATCCGATGACGCTGGTCAGTACCGCCGCGCATCTTGTGATGCGTTGGCAGCAAAACATCGCTGAGCTGGTGATCAAGGGCGACGAGACGCTCGACACACTTTTCCCGTCCAAGGACGAGCAGCCGGAATGGGCCACGTTCGACGAGGATCTTGACGACGCCGCCCCGGTCACGCAGCTCGACGATGAGCGCGATCGGCGGGCGGAGGGTCGGTTCGCGCTCTATTCGACCGATGTGCCAGAGCCCGCCCCGCCGGCGAAGACCTCCGCCACCCCGAAGCCGGCCGCCGAACCCCCGGAGATCGTGGTCGAGCTGGACTACGACGAACTCACACTCGCCCAGCTTCGCGCCCGCCTGCAGTCGCTCTCGGTCGCCGACCTCGACACGTTGCTGTCCTACGAGGAATCCACCAAATCCCGAGCCCCGTTCCAGACTCTGCTGGCCAACAGGATCACCCGCGCGTCCGCGAAGTGACCACACCCGCGCCCCCCACCTCCGCGGAGAATCCCTGGCCGGTGCGCGCTGTCGCCACGAGGGTGGCGAAATGGATCGACCGGCTGGGCACAGTGTGGGTCGAGGGCCAACTGACTCAGATCAACATCCGCCAGGACGCCAGGACGGTGTTCATGGTGTTGCGCGACCCGGCCGCCGACATGTCTCTGACGGTCACGTGCCCGCGGGATCTCGTGACGAACGCGCCGGTGCGGCTGGCCGAAGGAACTCAGGTAGTGGTCTGCGGCAAGCCGACCTTCTACACCGGCCGCGGCTCGTTCTCGTTGCGGATCAACGAAATTCGCGCAGTGGGCATCGGCGAACTGCTGGCACGCATCGAGCGGTTGCGGCGACTGCTGGACGCTGAGGGTCTGTTCGACCCCCGTCTGAAGCGGCCTATCCCGTTTCTGCCTTCCGCGGTCGGATTGATCACCGGGCGGGCGAGTGCCGCCGAACGCGACGTGACGACGGTCGCGGCCGGACGCTGGCCGGCAGTGCGCTTCGAGGTGCGCAACACAGTCGTTCAGGGACCGAATGCGGTGCCGCAGATCGTGGACGCGCTCGTCGAATTGGACAATCATCCCGACGTCGACGTGATCGTGCTGGCCCGCGGCGGCGGCAGCGTGGAAGATCTGTTGCCGTTCTCCGACGAGACGCTGTGCCGGGCGATCGCGGCGTGCACCACACCGGTCGTCAGCGCTGTCGGGCACGAGCCGGACAACCCGGTGTGCGACCTGGTCGCTGATCTGCGGGCTGCGACGCCCACCGACGCCGCCAAGCGCATCGTTCCGGACCTGGCCGCCGAACGGGCGCTGCTCGACGAATTGTGCCGTCGTAGCGCACGAGCGCTGCGTCATTGGGTAAGTCGCGAGGACCGGCTGGTCCAGCAGCTGCGCACCCGACCGGTCCTTGCCGAGCCCCTTCGGATGCTGACGGCGCGCAGCGACGAGATCCAGCGGGCCCGCAGCACCGCACAGCGGGACATCGGCCGGCTGGTGGGTGCCGAAAGCGACCGCATCGGTCACCTGTCGGCGCGCCTGGCGACACTCGGTCCGGCCGCCACGTTGGCCCGTGGATACGCCGTGGTTCAGGCCGTCGCCGCCGACGGGGCGGCGGCGGTCCTGCACTCCGTTGCCGACGCACCTGCTGGCGCCCGCCTTCGCGTTCGGGTGGCCGATGGCGCGTTCGGAGCTGTCAGTTCTGGTGAGGAGGTGTCGTGACCGAATCCCCGTCGGGGACCCCGATACTTAGACCCATTAGTCAACTCGGATACGAGGAGGCGCGCGACGAACTGGTGGAGGTCGTGCGGGCTCTCGAACAGGGCGGCCTCGACCTCGACGCATCGCTGGCGCTATGGGAAAGGGGCGAGGAGCTGGCTAAACGATGCGAAGAGCACTTAGCTGGCGCTCGCAAACGGGTGGCGGATGCACTAGCGGGCAGAGACGCTCCCCAGGACTGACGATTTATTACGCGATCAACTAACACTCGGAATTAGAACAGGTTTCAGTTATGCTTTCCGGCATGGCTGATCCTTCATTGACGACTGATCTCGGCAGAGTCCTCGTGACCGGCGGCTCCGGTTTCGTCGGCTGCAACCTCGTGGCCGAATTGCTCAACCGCGGATATTGGGTGCGCTCGTTCGACCGGGTGCCCTCACCGATGGAATCCCACTCCCGGCTCGAGACTCTGGTGGGCGACATCACCGACGTCGACTCCGTGGCGGCGGCCGTCGACGGCGTCGACACAATCGTCCACACCGCCGCGCTGATCGAGTTGATGGGCGGTAAGTCGGTCACCCCCGAATACCGGAAGCGCAGCTTCGCCGTCAACGTCGACGGCACCAAGAACCTCGTGCACGCCGCACAAAAAGCCGGTGTCAAGCGGTTCGTGTACACCGCGAGCAACAGCGTGGTGATCGGCGGCAAGGCGATCTCCGGTGGCGACGAGACCCTGCCCTACACCGACCGGTTCGCCGACCTCTACACCGAAACCAAGGTGGCCGCAGAGAAATTCGTGCTGTCGCAGAACGGCGTTGGCGGAGTGCTCACCTGCTCGATCCGGCCAAGCGGGATCTGGGGCCGCGGCGACCAGACAATGTTCCGCAAGGTGTTCGAGCGCGTCGTGACCGGTCAGGTCAAGGTGCTGATCGGCAGCAAGAATGCGCGCCTTGACAATTCGTATGTACACAACCTGGTGCACGGGTTCATTCTCGCGGCCCAGCATCTCGTCGAGGGCGGAACCGCGCCCGGGCAGGCGTATTTCATCAACGATGACGACCCCGTGAACATGTTCGAGTTCGCGCGGCCTGTCGTCGACGCATGCGGCGCGCACTGGCCGCGTCTGCGGATCTCGGGCCGCTTCGTCCATTTCGTGATGAGCGTGTGGCAGTGGCTGCATTTCCGGTTCAGCCTCCCGGCACCGGCGCTGGAACCGCTTGCGGTGGAACGTCTTTACCTTGACAACTACTTCTCGGTGGCCAAGGCCCGTCGCGACCTCGGCTACGAGCCGCTGTACACCACGGACAAGGCGATGAAGGAGTGCCTGCCGTATTACGTGGACCTGTACAAGGAGATCGACGCCGAAAGCAAGAAGCCGGCAAAGGTCTGAGTTGTTTTCGTCTGATTGGGTCCCCTGATCCCTTAAAGTGCGAGGGCCGATGACAGACGCACGAGTGGCCGCCGCCGGCGCTAAGGCGGTGGCCTACGACGCGTTCTTGTCGTATGCGCATGATGACCGGGCGGTCGCCACTGCCGTACAAAAGGGCTTGCACCGCATCGGCCGGCGGCCCGGTCAGTTGCGGGCCCTGCGGGTCTTTCGCGACGACACGAACCTGGAAGCGAGCCCCGACCTGTGGGGCAAGATCACTGACGCGATGGATCAAGCGCGGTTTTTGATCGCTGTGCTCTCTCCGCAGGCAGCCGCGTCGCACTGGGTCGGCAGAGAGATCGCCTACTGGCTCGAGCACCACGGTCCAGACCGGGTGATGCTGGTCCTCGCCGAAGGCGAACTCGAATGGAGCGACGATAGGAGTTGCTTCGATTCCAACCAATCCGATTCGGCGCCAGCTGTATTGACTTCGGGCGCAGCGCTGCCTGCGGAGCCGTTGTTCGTCGACATCCGCGCGGACGCGCCGTGGACACTAAGCTCGCCGACATTTCGAGACAAGATCACGTCGCTTGCTGCTCCCATCCACGGCAAACCGAAGGATGAACTCGCCGGCGATGACCGGCGTGAGCAACAACGGTTTCGTCGCCTTCGCGCGGCCGCGATCGTGGGACTTGCGCTGCTGACCGTACTTTCGGTGGTTGCAGCGTCATTCGCATGGTCGCAGCGACAGGACGCACTGAGACAGCGGAACGCTTCGATCGCCCTGCGGCTCAACTCGGAAGCACATTTCATCCTGGCCGGCGCTCGTGGCGGCGGGGACGTGCAGGCCTTCCAGGAAGTGCTGGCTGCGCGCCGGCTGGCCGACCCGGATGACGGCGCACTTCTTTACGCGGTCGCGCAACGCAGCAACACGCTAAAGGTCGCAAACGTCGGCTCGATCGTGTACGACGTCGCCGTCAGTCCCGGCCGTCACCGGCTCGCCACCGCCAACGGCGACAACACGGTGCGGCTGTGGAATGCCGACACCGGGGAAGCCATCGGAGAGCCATTGACCGGCCACACCAATTTGGTCAACTCTGTCGCATTCAGCGCAGACGGGACTCTGCTGGCATCCGGTAGCCGTGACAACACGGTTCGGTTATGGAACGCCGCCACCGGCCAACCCGTCGGAGCTCCGCTGACCGGCCATACCGCTTCGGTGATCGAAGTCGCTTTCAGCCCGACCGAGCACCTCCTCGCTACCGGCAGCCGCGACAACACGATTCGGTTATGGAATGCCGACACCGGCCAAACTGTCGGGGTTCCGCTGACCGGCCACACCGGCGGGGTCATAAGCGTTGCGTTCAGTCCGGACGGGCGCCTCCTCGCGTCCGGCAGCGAGGACAAGACCGTCCGCCTGTGGGATCCCGCACGGTACGAACCCGTCGGCGACCCCCTCACGGGTCACACCGGCGATGTTCTCAGCGTTGCATTCAGTCCGACCGGACACCTCCTGGCATCAGGTAGTTACGACAGAACGATCCGGCTGTGGGACACCATCACCCGTCAGCCAGTCGGCGATCCCCTGAAGGGCCACACCAACACGGTTTTCGGACTGGCGTTCAACGCAACTGGCACCCGCTTCGCCTCCGGTGGAGGGGACGGCACGGTCCGATTGTGGGACGTGAGCACGCGCCAATCAATCGGCAACCCGCTGACAGGCCATACAAACGCAGTCTGGTCGGTGGCATTCAGTGACGACGGACGTCGCGTCATCTCCGTCAGCGATGACAAGACACTGCGGTTCTGGGATGTCAGCAACCCGCTCACCTGGCACAAGGGCGCGGTGTGGTCCGTGGCGTTCAGCCGCGACGGACACCGGATCGCGTCCGGGGGAAATGCCGGGGCCATACGCCTATGGGATGCAAACAGCCGCCAGTTGATCGGCCGCACACTCGAAGGCCACACCAAAGCCGTCTACAGCGTCGCGTTCAGCCCCGACGGACGCTTTCTCGCCTCGGCGAGCGGTGACGGTGCTATCCGCCGGTGGCGCGCAGACACCGGAGCGCCGATCGGTGAGCCGTTGCTCGGGCACGACGGCGCGGTCCGCAGCGTCGCGTTCAGCCCGTACGGGCAGATTCTGGCGTCGGCGGGCGACGACGGCACCATCCGGCTGTGGGACGTCCAGACCGGCAAGGCCATAGGCACGCCGCTGACCGGCCACGTCGGACCGGTGTACACCGTCGCGTTCAGCCCCGACGGACAGCTCGCGTCCGGTGGCAGCGACCAGAGGGTGAAGGTGTGGGATATCGCGACACGCCAATCCATCGGCGACTCGATCGTAGGTCCCACCCAGCCCGTCGTGAGTGTGGTGTTCAGCAGGGACGGACACCGGCTCGCGGCCGGCAGCATCGACGGCGTCGTGCGGATGTTGGATCCGCGAACAGCGAAGTCCGTCGGCAAGCCCTTTGAAGGGCACACCGAAAGTGTCTACAGCGTGGCGTTCAGCCCTGACGGCCATCTGCTTGCATCTGCGAGCCTGGACAGCACTGTCCGCCTGTGGAACGCCGATACCGGCATGCCGATCGTCGACGCGCTCGAAGGTCACACCGAGTCGGTCTACAGCGTGGACTTCAGCCCGGACGGACTGCAGCTGGCTACCGCGGGTAAGGATGGAACAATTCGGCTTTGGCCTGCGACCGCAACGCCGGACATGTTGTGCGACAAGCTGACTGCGAATATGAGTCGCCAACACTGGCGCGACTGGGTCTCACCGGACATCGACTACATCAAGGTGTGCCCGGATCTTCCGATCGCTGCCGACTGAGCTCTTCCTCGACCGGCGAGCCGCGATGTCCCCGCGAAAATGAACTCACGGTCGTCATTGTCGGCGCGTTACGACCATGGTTTCGGTCTCGGCGGTTCGTCACCTGCCCGGTGTCTACCGCAATCGCTCGCTCAGGAACTCGACGACGCGCTTGCGCGCCTCATAGGCGGGGTGCCCGTCCTTCTCCCGTACCTGGTCGGTCAAGACCGAGTGCGCCGAACGCGGGAAGCCGTGCTGGTTTCCGGGGGCGGAGTCGATCTCGATCACTTCGAACGCGTCGCCGAGGCGCTGCCGCAGCGTCGCGAAGCGCTCACCCGGCACCGCAACGTCCTTGGTGAAGCGCAGGCCCAGGACGCACAGTCCCTCGTCGGTGGCCCGCTGGACCACGCGATCCAGTTCTTTGTCGGACACACCGGAGTTGCGGCGCTGCGACGGCATCAGCGGCATCGGCACCGACGGCTGACTCATCACCGGCGCGAGCACGCTATCGTCGACCGCGGCGGCAAGTGCGAAACCGCCCGTGAAGCACATTCCGATCACCCCGACGCCCTTGCCGGGCGTGTGCTCGTTGAGGTCACGGGCCAGCGCGCGCAGATACCGCGCCACGGGCCGCTCCGCGTTGGTCGCGAACGCCATGAACTCGCGCGCGACACACGCCCGCGCCATTACCGGAACCACATAGCCGACGGAAAACGCGCGACCCGGCTCTCCGAACAGTGACGGCGCTGCCACCGAAAAGCCGTTGTCCACCAAATGGTTTCCGAGCGCGAGCACGCCGGGGTGGATTCCTGGGATCTCCGGGATCAGGACCACACCGGGCCCCTCGCCCTTGCGGTAGACGTCGTGGCTGATGCCCTCAGCGGTGAACGGCGAGGCTGTCCAGCCGGTGAGGTCGGCTTCCGGCGCGGTCATCGGTCTCCTATCGCGCGGGCAGCGGGGGCTGCGATTGCGTGGCCGTCGCCAGCGTACGGAACTCCTCATCGGACGCGGAACCCATGATCGCAATCTGGGCCTGCCCCGTCGGTCCGTCAATCCGCGCCGTCCAGAGTTTTCTGTCATCGCCGGCGTGCTTGTAGACCACCCACGATCTACCGCCGACATCCTGCGCGCCGGTCGGCAAGAACGCCCCATCGGATGCGGATGCGGTGTCGAGCTTTGCGACGAGTTTCGCTTCGTCGGCGTTGCTCTGAGTCAGCCCGAGGTAGACACCGCGGGGCGACAGATACCCGACCGTCGACAGCACCGCTCGTTCGGAGCGGCCCGTCGCAGCGTCCTTGCGGCCATCCCCGATGCTGTCGCGTGCCCCGGAGTTGGCGTGCCAGCCTTCGGGCAGTTGCGGCAGGCGGATTGGGATTGCCAGATCAGAGGCGTCGGCCCGGAGCGCGGCCGCGGCGTCGTAATGGGGCGCCGGTCCGACCTTCGGCCCAGTCGGCTGGAACGAACACATGCCGACCAGTCCGGCAAGCGCGACGCAAGCCACAATCAACGGCGCGAGCGACCAGAACATGTCACGGCCGTCCTGCAGGACCCGGGGCTTGGGTTCTCGCGGAGCCGGCCCCGGCTGATTGCTCACGCTGCCAGTATCCCAGCTCCCAATCTTCAAACCACTTCTGGGACAATCGCGGCATGCCTGAACAACGCCGGCGGGAAGCGCCGGACCGGAACCTGGCCATGGAACTCGTCCGGGTGACGGAGGCTGGCGCGATGGCGGCGGGCCGCTGGGTGGGCCGCGGCGACAAAGAGGGGGGCGACGGCGCGGCGGTCGATGCGATCCGCGAACTGGTGAACTCGGTTTCCATGCGCGGCGTCGTGGTGATCGGCGAGGGCGAGAAAGACAACGCGCCGATGCTCTACAACGGCGAGGAGGTCGGCAACGGCGACGGCCCGGATTGCGACTTCGCGGTCGATCCGGTCGACGGCACCACGTTGATGAGCAAGGGCCTGCCCAACGCCATTTCGGTTCTCGCGGTGGCTGAACGTGGTGCGATGTACGACCCGTCGGCGGTCTTCTACATGAACAAGATCGCCGTCGGCCCCGATGCCGTCGACGCGATCGACATCACCGCGCCGATCGGCGAGAACATCCGGCGGGTGGCCAAGGTCAAGAGTCTCTCGGTGTCGGACATGACGGTGTGCATCCTTGACCGGCCCCGTCACAAGAAGCTCATCGCGGACGTCCGGGAGGCCGGTGCGCGGTGCCGGCTGATCTCCGACGGCGACGTGGCGGGCGCGATTTCGGCCAGCCGTCCGAACTCGGGTACCGACATGCTGGTCGGGGTCGGCGGCACGCCCGAAGGCATCATCGCCGCCGCCGCCATCCGCTGCATGGGCGGCGCCATTCAGGGACAGCTCGCGCCCAAGGACGACGCGGAGCGGCAGAAGGCGATCGACGCGGGACACGACCTGGATCGCGTGCTCACGACGGAGGACTTGGTGTCCGGGGAGAACGTCTTCTTCTGCGCCACCGGTGTCACGAACGGCGATCTGCTCAAGGGTGTCCAGTACTCCAGCGGCGGATGCACAACGCAGTCGATCGTGATGCGGTCCAAATCAGGAACGGTGCGAATGATCGACGCGTACCACCGGCTCTCGAAACTCAACGAGTATTCGGCGATCGACTTCACCGGTGACAGCAGCGCGATCTACCCGCTGCCGTAGCCACACCAGCGCCCAAAGTTAAAGACGAGAAGGAACCACATGACCGACACCGCCGTCGAGAAGGCCACTAACGCAGACGAATACCGTGTCGAGCACGACACCATGGGCGAGGTCCGGGTGCCCAAGGACGCGCTGTGGCGTGCGCAGACGCAGCGGGCCGTCGAGAACTTTCCAATCTCGGGCCGCGGGCTGGAGCGTGCTCAAATCCGCGCGCTCGGCCTGCTCAAAGGCGCTTGCGCGCAAGTGAACAAGGACCTCGGGCTGCTCGACGCCGATAAGGCCGACGCGATCATCGCCGCCGCCGCCGAGATCGCAGACGGCCAGCACGACGACCAGTTCCCTATCGACGTCTTCCAGACCGGCTCAGGCACGAGCTCGAACATGAACACCAACGAGGTGATCGCCAGCATCGCCGATCGCAACGGTGTGGAGGTACACCCCAACGACCACGTGAACATGTCGCAGTCCTCCAACGACACGTTCCCCACAGCCACGCATATCGCCGCGACGGAAGCCGCTGTGCGGGAATTGATTCCGGCACTCGAGGTGCTCCACGAGGCCCTTGATTCCAAGGCGCATCAATGGCGCACGGTCGTGAAGTCCGGCCGCACACACTTGATGGATGCGGTGCCGGTGACGTTGGGCCAGGAGTTCAGCGGCTATGCCCGCCAGATCGAGGCAGGCATCGAGCGTGTGAAGGCCACCCTCCCCCGGCTGGGGGAACTGGCGATCGGCGGCACCGCCGTCGGCACTGGGCTCAACGCGCCTGACGGCTTCGGCGAGAAGGTGGTCGAAGTCCTGAAAGAGGAGACGGGCGTGGCCGAGTTGCGTCGTGCCGTCAATCCCTTCGAGGCCCAGGCGGCCCGGGACGGGCTCGTAGAGGTGTCCGGCGCCCTGCGCACAATCGCCGTGTCGCTGACCAAGATCGCCAACGACATCCGCTGGATGGGATCGGGTCCGTTGACAGGACTTGGCGAGATCCAGCTGCCCGATCTTCAGCCCGGCAGTTCGATCATGCCGGGCAAGGTGAATCCCGTGCTCCCGGAGGCGGTTACACAGGTCGCCGCGCAGGTCGTCGGCAACGATGCCGCGGTCGCATGGGGCGGCGCATTCGGGGCATTCGAGCTGAACGTGTACATCCCCATGATGGCCCGCAACGTGCTCGAGTCGTTGCGTCTACTGGCCAACGCATCGCGGCTGTTCGCGGATCGGTGTATCGACGGACTCGTCGCGAACGAAGACCGGTTGCGGACGCTTGCGGAGTCGTCGCCGTCGATCGTTACGCCGCTGAACTCGGCGATCGGCTATGAGGAAGCTGCTGCTGTCGCCAAGCAAGCGCTCAAGGAGCACAAGACAATTCGCCAGACCGTGATTGACCGCGGCCTGATCGGCGACAAGCTCTCCGAAGAGGAGCTCGACAAGCGGCTGGACGTGCTTGCGATGGCCAAGGTCAAGGACGACGATCGCTAGAACACCGCTGGAATTACGCCCCGTTGGTGGGGCCGCCTGAGTTCTGGCTTGGGATGTCGGTGATCGGCAGGTTCGGCATCGGCGCAGGCGACGGTGTATTCGGCAGCGTCGGGATCTCGGCGGGTGGAATGTCGTGAAGTGCATTGACCGCGGGGCCGTTGTCGCGCCCGCCGTAGACACTGCCGGGCGCGCGGGGTCCCAGAAGCTGGCTGACGGTCACCAGGTGGTAGCCGTTCTCCCTCAGTACCGGGATGAACTGCTGCACCAGATCGACAGTGCTGGAATAGGTGTCGTGAAACAAAACCACTGACCCGGGCTTGATCTGGCTCATCAGCATGAAGCGCGTCGCGCTGGTGTTGGCATCGTTGATCCAGTCGAATGGAATGACATCCCATAGAATCGCTGCCAAACCTTGTTGTGCCGCAACCTGGTTCACCGCATCATTCGTCAGTCCACCGGCCGGACGCCACAGCTTCGGTGTCTGGCCCGTCGCGGCGCGGATCGCGTCACTGGCCTTCGACAACTGACTCGGGATGGCGTCGATGGGGATGGTCGTCATGTTGGGGTGTTCCCAGGTGTGGCTGCCGACCTCCATGCCGGCATCGACGATGCGCCTGGCGCCGGCCGGGTTGGCCGCAACCTTGTTGCCGATCAAAAAGAATGTCGCCTTCGCGTCGTTCTCCTTGAGGACGCGCAGCAGTCGGTCGGTATACGGACCCGGCCCGTCGTCGAACGTCAGGGCCACGCACTTGGACTTGGCGCAGTCGACGTCTTCGGCTCCGGCCTTCTGTATTCGGGTCCCGAGCCACCCACCGACCAGCACAGCGACCGCGCAGAGACCAGCACACAGCGCCAGCCAGTAGGCGTGCTTCCTGTTGGCTCCTCGACTGGACATCGAGCGCAGCCTACCGGGCGTCCCTCGTTACAAGCTGTGCGGCGGTTCACATTCGCCACAGTTGTCACTGGCGCGGTGGATAGTCGGAATTTGATCCTGCCGAGAGGCTGGGTGACTCCTGTTGTCCGCCAGGCGTCCAGCTCAGGGCAGCGCGCCGGGACTGAACTCCTCGAGCATTTCGGTGACCAGCGCGGCAATCGGTGACCGCTCGCTGCGCACCAGCGTGATGTGCGCGAACAGCGGGTGGCCCTTCAGTTTCTCTATCACCGCCGCGACCCCGTCGTGGCGGCCCACTCGCAGGTTGTCTCGCTGGGCGACATCGTGGGTCAGCACAACCCGCGAACCCGCCCCGAGACGTGAGAGCACTGTCAGCAGCACGTTGCGCTCCAACGACTGCGCCTCGTCGACGATCACGAACGAGTCGTGCAGCGACCGGCCCCGAATATGGGTCAGCGGAAGCACCTCGAGCATTCCCCGCGAGAGCACCTCTTCCAGAACGGCAGGGCTGGCCAGACCCTCCAGCGTGTCGAACACCGCCTGCGCCCAGGGGCCCATCTTCTCGCTTTCGCTGCCCGGTAGATAGCCGAGATCCTGGCCACCGACCGCGTACAGCGGGCGAAACACGACGACCTTGCGCTGGGTCCGACGTTCCAGCACGGCCTCCAGGCCGGCGCACAGCGCCAGGGCCGACTTGCCCGTGCCGGCCTTGCCACCCAGCGAGACGATTCCCACGGATTCGTCGAGCAGAAGGTCGAGCGCCACTCGCTGCTCTGCGGAGCGGCCCCGCAGGCCGAAGACCTCGCGGTCGCCGCGGACAAGCTGAACCTTCTTCGCGGGATTGATCCGCCCCAGTGCATACGAACCGCCGCCCAGCAACCGAACTCCGGTGTGGCACGGCAGATCCCGGGCCGCCTCCAGATCGATCTCACCGTCGGCGAACAGCGCGTCGATGTCCGCGCCGGATGTGTCCAGCTGCTCCATTCCATTCCAGCCCGACACGATTACGTCCTGGGCGTGGTACTCGTCGGACGCCAGCCCGACCGCGCCCGCCTTCACGCGCAGCGGAATGTCCTTGCTCACCAGCGTCACTCGTTTGCCCTCGGCCGCCAGATTGGCGGCGCACGTCAGTATCCGGGCGTCGTTGGTGTCGGTCCGGAATCCGGCGGGTAACACTGCGGGGTCGCTGTGATTCAGCTCGACGTGCAGGGTACCGCCTTGTGCCCCAACCGGAATGGGCTGGTCCAACCGCCCGTGTTCGGTTCGGAGGTCGTCGAGGAGCCGCAATGCCTGGCGCGCGAACCACCCAAGCTCATGGTGATGGCGTTTGGCCTCCAGCTCGCTGATCACCACGAGTGGGATCACCACTTCGTGCTCGGCGAACCGGGTTGCTGCCCAGGGGTCGGACAGCAGCACCGACGTGTCGAGCACGTAAGTCCGAAGAGGTGACGGCGAATCGGTCACATGGAGCTCCTCGAGCTCCGCGGCCCCGCGGAGGCATCTCAGCGGTCACGGCGGCACTGGAACCGGGGCCGGTCCCGTCGAAGTCGAAATGTCGGATACCGCCCGGATAGCAAAGCATGTCGCTAGCCATCGATTGCGACGCTACCCTCGCGCTGCCGTCACCGCGCAGCAGGCGCGCCGTGTGTGTCGATGCCGCTTGCGCGAAGCGCCCGCAGGTTCAGCGGACGAACTGCGCGAGTTCCTGCCGGTCGGAGAGCCCCCAGGCCGCGATCGCGTCGGAAATCGCCTGACGCATCAGGTTTTCGTCGAAAATCCCGGCTTCGGCGACGGCGGCGACCTTGTCCTTGTAGGGCGCGATGTCGGCTCCGACGACGTCGAGTTCAGCTGCTCGTGCGGCAATCGCCGCGACGGTCTCCTCGGGCTCCAGCCGGTGGCACTCGCGTACCAGATTCTCGAAGAACACCGTGTGCCGTTCCTCGTCCACGGCGATGAAGTCCATCAGCCTGCTCAGCGTCGGATCGTCGATCTCGGCGGCCAGTCGCCGGCAGAACACCGCCTGTTCGCGCGCACGCAGCGCCATGACCACCAGCGTCTCTATTTTGCTGAGGGTGTCAGCGCGATAGCCGTTCATTACGTGCTGGACGCGGACGTGCTCGTTGGCCACCGGATCGATCTCCCGCGTGACCACCAGATACTGGCGCAGCACGATCGCGTGGTGGTGCTCCTCGGCAGTCCACCGGCCGATCCAGTCGCACCACCAGTTCTCGAGGATGAAATGTTCGACGAACTCGCGGTGCACGGCCGACAGGTTGTCCTTGGTGATCAACAGGATCTCCAGGGCATCGGTGATGTGCTTGGGCAGTGTCACCTGCGACGGGTCCCAATCGCTGCCCCCGAGGAACTGGAAATTCTGGCCGCGATCGTAGGGCACGAAGTCGTGCGCGTACCACGGTTCGGCGGTGTCGAAATGGCGCCGGTAGTTCTCTTCGACCGCCGGTTCCAGCTCCGCGAGGAACGGTGTCATGACAGGTTTCTGTGCCATGCGGTTACATTAACCAAATATAAGGGTTTCGTAAAATCTGGCGCGCGGCGCGGCCGGACGCTGGCTACAGCGTCAGGCCCGGGTAGAGCGGGTGCGCTTCGAGCAGCTCGGCCTCGGCGCCGTGTGCCCAGTCCGAGGTGCTGTCTACCAGCGAATACTTGGCCTTCGACGTTCCTTGGGCCGACGTGTTCGTCAGTACCTCGACGACGATCTCAGCGACCCTGTCGAACTCTGCTGCGCCGAAGCCGCGGGTGGTCAGCGCGGGGGTGCCCAGCCGGATGCCGCTGGTGTACCAGGCCCCGTTCGGGTCGGCCGGGATGGCGTTGCGGTTGGTCACGACGCCGGCGTCCAGCAGAGCGGACTCGGCCTGACGGCCGGTCAGTCCGAACGAACGCACATCCAGCAGAACGATGTGGTTGTCGGTGCCCCCGGTCACCAGTTGCGCGCCGCGTCGCAGGAACCCGTCGGCCAGTGCGGTGGCATTGTCGGCGACGCGCTGCGCATACACACTGAACGCGGGCTGTCTGGCCTCGGCCAGCGCGATGGCTTTGGCTGCCATCACGTGCGACAGCGGCCCGCCCAGCACCATCGGGCAGCCCTTGTCCACGGCGTCCGAGAACTCCTCGGTGGCCAGCACCATCCCGCCCCGCGGTCCGCGCAGCGACTTGTGCGTCGTCGTCGTGGTGACGTGCGCGTGCGGCACCGGGTCCTCGTCACCGGTGAACACCTTGCCGGCGACCAGGCCGGCGAAGTGGGCCATGTCCACCATCAGGGTGGCGCCCACCTCGTCGGCGATTTCCCGCATTTTCGCGAAGTTCACCCGGCGCGGATACGCCGAGTAGCCGGCGACCAGGATCAAGGGTTTGAACTCACGCGCAGCGGCGGCGACGGCGTCGTAGTCCAGCAGGCCGGTCACCGGGTCGGTGCCGTAACTGCGTTGGTAGAACATCTTTCCCGAGATATTGGGTCTGAAGCCGTGCGTGAGATGGCCGCCGGCGTCCAGCGACATGCCCAGCAACCGCTGGTTGCCGAGCTTGGCGCGCAACCCTTCCCAGTCCGCCTCCGAGAGGTCGTTGACGTGCTTGGCGCCGAGTTCCGCAAGGCCTGGGACCTCCACCCGGGTGGCCAGAATGGCCCAGTACGCCACAAGGTTCGCATCGATGCCCGAATGCGGTTGCACGTAGGCATACGGTGAGCCGAACAGTTCCCTGGCATGCTCTGCCGCCACCGTCTCCACGGTGTCGACGTTCTGGCAGCCGGCATAGAACCGGTGTCCGATCGTGCCCTCGGCGTACTTGTCGGAGAGCCAATTGCCCATCGTCAGCAGCACCGCGGGCGACGCGTAGTTTTCGCTGGCGATCAACTTCAGCGAATCACGTTGGTCAGCAAGCTCCTTGCGGGTGGCGGCGGCGATACGGGGGTCGACGGACTCCATCACCTGCAGGGCCGCCCGGAAGGCCGTTGTCGCGGTGTCGACGTACTCGACGCCGGGGGCGGATGCAGCAGTGGTTACCGAGTCAGTCGTCACGTCTCTCAGCCTATCGCTCCGCCCGCAGAGCCGACGGAATCAGCGGCTCGTCGAGCAGCGTCGTGAACCTCTCGGCGACGCTGGCGCCGGGCGGGCGGGCATCGAGCCAGCTCCGCAGCAACCGATAGCCCTCCACGTAGGTGCTGATGTACGCCCGCCACAACGATGACGCCAGAAACCGCAGCATCTGACGCGCCCGCGCATCGTCGACCAGCAACCATTGCTTCAGGAAGGCAGCCACGTCGTCGACGTCGCGATGCTCGTCGTGCAGCATCAGCGCGGCGTCCTGACGCACCGAGATCAGCGCGGCAGAAGCCTGCGAAACCGCTTCGGCCTGCGCCCCGTCGAACCTCAACCCGAGGTCCGCGTAGATCTCCGCCGCCCAACTCCCCCAACTCGTCCCGACTGCAGCGTGCAGCGCGAGGTCCGCCAGCCCCTCTGCCATCAGGCACTGCGGTGTGTTGACGAGGAAGAGGGTCTGCTCATCTTGACCCAGGCGTGACACGAGCCCGGCCTCCTTGCGGCAGTGCTCGGTGTGGTGCCCGGGATACGACTCGTGGGAGACCAGCCGCGGCAGGTTCGACATCTGCTGCTTGAGATCGGCGTTGACCGCGACCCGCGACCGGTAGTCGCCCA
>JAVHWG010000006.1:0-2733 GCA_032159965.1 Mycobacterium sp. | reverse complement strand
AGACCGTGATGGCCGTAGCTGCACTCGACGGCGCAACGGGCTGGGTCTGCGGCGTGGTCGACGTACACCGGATGACGTTCGATCGCCGGATGGCCGGACCGGTACTCACAACTGCACTGGGGATTTGGCAAAACTACGACGACGGTCACGCGATCGGCGTGCACCCGATCCTGCAACGGCCCCGCCCGTTGCCGGTCCGCGCGTTGCAGTACGCGTGAACCTCGATCCGGAGATCGCCGCGCTGCTGCCCGCGCTCAACGACGGTCTTCCGCGCGTCGAGACCATGACCGCGCCGCAACTACGTGCCGTGATTCGCGAGCGTGCGCAACTGCTGCAGAATCCCGAGCCGGTCGCCGAGGTGATCGACAGCACGGTGCCGGGCCCGGCCGGTGACATCAGCATCCGGATCTATTGGCCCAGAGAGCAATTGGGTGCGCTCGGTTCGCTGCCGATCGTCGTCTTCGCGCACGGCGGCGGCTTCGTGTTCTGTGACCTGAACTCCCACGACGACCTGTGTCGTGCGATGACCAACGGCGTGGGCGCGGTCGTCGTGTCAGTCGATTACCGGCTGGCGCCCGAATCGCCATGGCCGGCCGCCGTGGACGACGTGTACGCCGTCGCGGACTGGGCGGCCGGGCAAGCCGACGAACTCGGCGCGGACCCGGCGCGCATGGTGCTGGCCGGCGACAGCGCGGGCGCCAACCTGGCCACCGTGACGGCGCTGCTGGCCCGCGACCGTGGCCATCCCGACATCGCCGGCCAACTCCTGGTGTATCCGGCGATCGCGGCGGACTTCGGCACCGAGTCCTATCGACGCTTCGGCGACGGCTACTACAACACCGCGACCGCAATGGCGTGGTACTGGGATCAATACCTTCCCGATGTCGCAGACCGTAGCCATCCCACCGCGTCGCCGCTGCAGGCCGAGTTGGACGGAATGCCCCCGGCGGTGGTCATCACCGCCGGGTTCGATCCGCTGCGCTCGGAGGGCGAGTCATACGCGAAAGCGCTTGCCAACGCATCCGTTACGACGATTCACCGGGACTATGGCGGCGCAATACATGGATTCATGACCATGCCTGGGCTGAGCATCTGCCGCCGAGCCCGTGAGCAGGCCTGGGCCGACCTGTCGGCTCTGCTGTCCCGCTCATTGGAATGAGCCCTTGCAGTCAGTCGGGAGCAGCGGAAAGCTCGCTTCGGTAACCCAACATCGTCGGAGGACACGATGGCTACCTGGGACACGATCGATCGATATGTCGTCATCTCAACCGACACACACGCCGGTGCCGACATCGGCGACTACAAGCCGTATCTGCCCGAGGGACTGCACGATGACTTCGACGCGTGGGCCCGAACCTACATCAGTCCAGTCGATGACCTGATCATCGCAACCGCCAGCCGGAACTGGGACAGCGACTTGCGAATCGCCGACATGGATGCCGACGGGGTGGCCGCCGAGGTGTTGCTGCCCAACACAGTCCCACCGGTCTTCCAGACTACCCCGAACATCACCATCAGCTTGCCCCGCACCCGTGATGAGCTCGAAAAGCGTTGGGCAGGAGTCCAAGCGCACAACCGCTGGCAGATCGACTTCTGTTCACTGGTCCCGGAGCGGCGCCGTGGCCTGATCCAGATCTTCCCCAACGACGTCGATCTGGCGCTCGACGAGATCCGTTGGGGAGCGTCGCAAGATTGCTTCGGCGGGGTACTGGTTCCGCCGGTCTCGCCGGGTGACCCGAATGTCGCGCCGCTCTTTCACACTCGCTACGAGCCCCTCTGGGCACTCTGTGAAGAAGTTGGACCTCACCGTGGTGCAGCACGCGGGCGCCGGCAGCCCGGAAATGCCGATGGATCAGCCGGCGTCGAACGCGGTGCTGGTCACCGAGATGGCGCTGTGGGCCAACCGAACTCTCGGACATCTGATCCTGGCCGGCGTGTTCGAGCAGCACCCGTCGCTGCGCTTCGTCCCGACCGAGCAGGGCACGCTGTGGGTGCCTGGCCAGCTAGGCATCCTCGATGCCATGGTTCCGACGATGAAGTCCGAGGCGGGCAATCGCACCTACGGGATGTTCGGCGGATCATCAGTCGATGAGCTGACGCTGACGCCCAGCGAATATGCACAGCGCAATTGTTACCTGGCAAGCGAATTGGCCCCGTTTGATTCGGGCATGATCAACTTCATGGGTCCGGAGCACATCATGTGGGGTAGCGATTACCCGCACGAGGAAGGCTTCACGCCACACTCCAAGCTCGCGATCCGCTGGGCTTTGCACGACCAGTCTGAGGATTCCTGCCGGAAAATTCTGGGCGGCAACGCTGGTCGGCTCTATCGATTCGACCTCGACGCGCTGGCGGCGGTCGCTGCCAGGATCGGTCCCACCGTCACTGAGGTGCACACCCCGCTCGAGGACACCGGCTATCGGGCGCCGGCAGCGTTCGGGTACCGCCCGTTCGAGGGTGGGCTGGCGCTCAAACGGCTGGCTCCGGCTCGCAGCTAAGGCCGGTCGGGATCGGTTTCCTGGACCCGCTGTTCCACTTCTCGCCAATGGCCCGGCCGCGGAGTGGGAAAGGCGCCCTGTGAACTGCGCTGCCCCTCCCGGAAAGCTGTGTCGGCCTCGTCAATGTCCTTGACTTCTTCCCCGAACGCGAGCATGCCCAGAACCGCCCAACTTGTCGGCGGGAGATTCGGTAGTTCGCTGGAGCCCACTTCCATAGGGTAGCAACGATCTCGAG
>JAVHWG010000001.1:0-2758 GCA_032159965.1 Mycobacterium sp. | reverse complement strand
GACCGTCGCTTCGTACCGCCCGGCGATGTCGGGCTATCCACGTGCGGCTACACCCGGCTCGGTGCCCCCCTTCGCCACCTCACCAGTCGACTGCTCGACCAGCCCTCGGAACGACGACTGCTCATCGTCATCGGCGACGGCCTGATCTCCGACGAGGGCTATGAAGGCCGCTACGCCTGGGCAGACGCCGCGCATGCCGTCGAGGAAGCCAACGACGCAGGCGTCTCGATCTACTACCTCGGCATCGGGCCGACTCGAGTCGACCCGCTTCCCGAGGGATTCGGACCGCGGCGGTCCCAACGGATCCGCCGGATCGATGAACTCCCCCGCGTCCTCGCCCAAGTCCATCACGAGCTCGTCTCAGCGTGACCTCCGTCTGAGGAAGGACATGACCATCGACATTTACTCCGCCAACGGCGACGAAGTTCAGATGTTCGAGCGTGTATATCGTCGGCGTCTGCCCGTGATGCTGACTGGCCCCACCGGCTGCGGTTAGACGCGCTTGGTCGAACACATGGGTCTGCTCTTGCGACGACCGGTCGTCACCGTCAGCTGCCACGACGATCTGACGAGCTCGGATCTCGTCGGCCGGTTCATGGTGACCGGCGGCGACGTGGTGTGGACCGATGGGCCTCTCACCCGCGCGGTGAAGGCTGGCGCAATCTGCTATCTCGACGAGGTCGTGGAAGCTCGACACGATTCGCTGGCCGTCCTCCATTCGTTGACCGATCACCGCCGGACGCTCTATTTGGACCGTGCCGGCGAAGTCGTCGAGGCGCCCGAGACCTTCATGCTCGTGTGTTCGTACAACCCGGCCTACCGCAGCTCGCTCAAGGAACTCAAGCCGTCGTTTCGACAGCGCTTCGTGACCCTGTCGATGCGGTATCTGCCGCCTGACCGCGAGGCTGAGGTGATCGTCGACGAGGCGCGGATCGACCTGGCGTCGGCCCAACGATTGGTGGGATGTGCCACCGCGATTCGGACCGCCGACGAGGCGTTCCACTTCGAGCCGCCGTCGACCCGGGTGTTGGTCACCGCTGCACACCTGATCGCCGCGGGTGCAAGCGAATTGGAGGCGGCGGAGGCGTGCATCCTGGCGCCGCTGTCCAGCAACGGAGCCATCATCGACGGCCTCCGCGAAGTCGCCGCGGCCAGCCTTGGCAACGCCGACAGCTCGAACACGACGCACTAGGGAGGGAGTTACCCGGCATGGTGGATCAGAAGGAGAGGAAGCGCAAGAAGGCGCTCATCATCTTGCAGCTCGTCATCTACGGTTATCTGCTGACGATGTTCGGTATCCAGCTCTACATGTCCTTCGCCAGGGGCTGGTGGGACTTGTGAATCAGCCTCTGAGAGAACGATTCTCGGTACGCAGATCGCGCCCACCAACCGAAGGCACGGTCGGTCTCGACGAGCACCACGACGAGTCCCGGCTCGCTCAGCGCCGAGCTGACAAGTGGATGATCACCGGTGCCGCACTGATGGGCATGTGGGCGCCCGGCCTCATCGGCTTCCCGATCTTCATGCGCGGGGTCTGGCTGCAGCGACAGGCCCTGCGCGCAGGCCTGTCCGTTCGTCCGATGATCGTCACCCTGATCGGGTACCTGGTCCTCATCGACGGGATGCTGAACAGCCTCGGGTGGGCCCTCGACCTGGTGGCCAACCACACCCTGATCAACCGGGTGCTCATGGTCGGCTGGGGCAACATGTTCGACGCCGGCTACTTCTGGCACTACAACGAGTCGTGGGTTGGCGGCGCGGCGGGCCCTGGCGAGAAGGCCTATGTGGCGGGACTGATCCTGACGGTGTTCGCCATGCGCTGCGCCGCCGCGATCGGGTTACTCCAGATGAAGCGGTGGGGCCAGCAATGGATGATCATCACCTGCTGGATGGGCGTGCTGATCTGGTCGGCGTACGTCTTCAACATGACGATGTACGCCGACGTCAGGTATGCCGGCGTCGTTTTCCCCGTGATCGGTTGGTGGCTCTACGACATCTTCTACATCACCCCCTTCCTCGCGATCCCGTACCTGCACACCGTCAACCGCGAAATCTTCTCCGACTGAACACGTTCAAGGAGCCAATACCGTGACTTCATCGTCGACGACACCCTTGTCCTCCGACAATCAGCAGGACGAAGAGCTTCCACCGGGCACCACGCCCTACTACGCGCGGATGCACAAGTGGATCAAGCGTGCGGTCCTCGTCTGCCTGGTCGCCCTGGTGCTCGAAGGAGCCTTCACGCTGCCCTTCATGGCGATCTACTACGGCTACCCCACTTTGAGCCTCACCCAGATCTGCAGCGAACTGCTCAAGGTGCGGTATTCCGACGACACGTTGGAGTGCAAGGTGCCCTACCCACCCCTCGGGCCACCGGAGGGTGCGGAAGGCAAGGACACCGCGCGAGACGTGTGGGGCATCCAGCCCGTTCCCAAGTACCACAGGCTCGGGTTCAGGGAACTGGTCCGCATCCACGATGAACGCGAGGCACGCCACGCCGCCGAGCAGCATGGTGCGCCGTCACCCTGATCGCGCAGGTAGGAGTAGACATCACCGAAAGGCACCGAACAGCCGGCTAGGCGTACCCGCAACGGATCTGACACTCATGCCGTTGGTTCTCACCCCGATCTTCGGGTACTCCTCCAATTGCCTCGCCCGATTTGCCCCACGAAGGAGACGACGCCCTATGTCAGCACGATTGTCCGATTCCGCCCGCGAGATGCTGGCGAAGCCCAACCCGGCCGTGATCGCCACCGTC
>JAVHWG010000648.1:0-8323 GCA_032159965.1 Mycobacterium sp. | reverse complement strand
GACGGTGGCGGCGGATGTCCACTTGTGACGGCCGGCGGCGGTGTCCAATTCGCGGGAGGCCCGTCGACGGCAGGCCCTCTGGGCACATCGGCGTGCGGAGCTTCTCTTGTCTCGGCTTCCGGCACCGGGGGGGCCACCTGGTCGGCAAGGCTCTTCAGGCGGGTAATTGTGCGGTACACATCCGCATAGAGGTCGGGACGCTTGCTCAGCCGGTCGAGAATGTCGCGAGCCCCGCGGCGCTCTTCCGGGTCGATGGCGTTGAGTGCCTGCTCGAGTTGAACCACGATCTGGTGCTGGCCCTCGTGGGTGATGGCCGCCGGCGTGCCGACCATGTCGACGAGGTCGGTCAGATACGACAGAGGTGCGTCGGGCGGCGGGGGAAGGGGCTGCGGCAGCGCCGGCGCGCGGTGCAGCGTGCCGAGTCCGCCCTGCAGTCTCAGCGCCGCCCGATCCCGTTGTGCGGCATCGGAATAATCGATGATCTGCCGCCGGGATATGCGGCGCGGCAGAGCCGTCGCCGGCAGCGGGTCGATCAGCACCGGAAGCACGGGTTTGCCCAGTATCTCGGCCCAGTCGAACTCTCGTCCACAGGCCGTCGATTTCAGGTTTTCTTCTGAGACGACCGTGATGAACGCGTCACTTTCGGTGATGCGGTCCAGGATCTCCTTCCACCAATCCTGACCACCGCGCAGCGAAACGTCGACCCATGTCTCGTAGCCCATCATGGTGAGATGCTCGACGAGCTGGTCGACGTGATTCTTGTTCGCACGTGCGTACGAAACGAACAGTTTTTGCACGGTGTCTCCGGTCGTGGTCCTGCCGATCAGTATGGCGCGCCGTCGATGACCTAATCGGCCGACCGCTCGGTTTGTCAATCCAGGTGGAGAATCAGACGCGCAAAGTGCCTGCGGAGAATGATCATTCCAGTGACAGAACAGACGTAATCTCTGTGAGGTGCGTTTATCGTGGCCGTTAATTGGCCGTTCGGAGGAGATCAGAGCGGTCGAGGGAGCGATCTCGGCGTCAGAATCGTCCGGGATTGTCGTCTCCGGGGTTGCGGGTGTGGGCAAGAGCCGGATTGCCGCTGAGGCGCTGTCTGCTGCAGAGTCGCGAGGACTCGAATGCCGGCGGGTGGTGGGCACGTCTTCCGCGCGGGGCATTCCGCTCGGTGTTTTCACCGCGTGGGCTCCGTCGGGCGTCACCGATACCGTTCAGCTGTTCCGAGGCGTAATTGACTCGCTCGTGGCCGCCCCTGAAGGCGCGACAGTCGTGCTCTGCATCGACGACGCACACCTGCTCGACGATCTGTCGAACTTCGTCGTGCACCAGATCGTCCAGCGCGCTGCGGCGAAGGTGATTCTCACCGTGACCGCCGGTGAACCGATTCCCGTCGCGGTCCGGGAAACCTTGAAGCTCGGCCGGTTCGAACGCCTCGATGTGCAACCACTGCCGCTCGAGGAAACCACGAAGCTGCTGTCGGCGACGCTTGGCGGATCGGTTGATCCCGTTGCGGCTCAGCGGTTCTGGAACCTCACTCGTGGCAATGTTTTGTATCTTCGTACCATCGTCGACCAGGAGATCGCCGCTGGCAGGCTGGTGCAACAGCTCGGGTACTGGCGGTGGCTTGGTGACCCGAGGATGCCGCCGGGCCTGGTCGAGCTGATCGAGTCACGCATCGGAGCCTTGCCCGCAGCCGTCAGTGATGTAGTCGACCTGTTGGCAGTGGGGGAGCCGATCGAACTGGCGGCGCTGAGGCGGATGACGGATCCCGCCGCGGTTGAGGAGGCCGACACCCGCGGCCTCATCGCGCTCGAGTCCGTCGCCGGGGGTATTGGGGTCCGGGTGGCACATCCGCTCTACGGGGAGGTGCGCCGCGGGTGCGCAGTACCCACCCGGCTACGACGGTTACGCGGATTGGTCGCGGCCGAACTCGCCACATCAGATGATCGCGACGACATACAAGTCGTCGTGCGACGCGCCGCCTTGAGTCTGGAGTCAGACCTCCCGCCCGACGCCGAGTTGCTCGTCACGGCCGCGCACGGTGCGGTATGGCTGGCGGACCTGTCCCTCGCGGATCGCTTGGCGGAAGCGGCGATCCGCGCCGGAGCAGGTCCGGAGCCGAAGCTCGTGCGGGCGCATGCATTGTCGTGGCAGGGTCGCGGTGAAGAGGCGGAGGCGGTACTCGCGGAGATACACGCCGATCAGCTGAGCGATCGCGACCACGCCAGGTTCGCGTTCCTGCGATCCAGCAACACGCTGTGGGCACTTGGCGACCCGACGCGAGCAAAAGAACTGATCGATGAGGCGGCGCACTCCACGCCTACGCACGCCCGTGTTTATATCGATGCCTTCTTAACGGTCTACTGGTTCGCGGCGGACCAGCCGGAGGCAGCGGTGAAGGCGTCGAAACATGTTGCACTGGATGACATTCCGGTCGTCGGTGCTGAGATAGCCTGGGTCCTTACCCAGATTTCGGCGGATGCGGGCCGAACCGCCGATGCGGTTGCCGCCGCGGAGGCAGGCTACGCCGTCGCGACTCGCTCTCTCGACGCCCCGCACATGAGGTTCAACATCGGCGACGCGCACGTCAGCGCGCTGCTGCTGTCCGGTCGAGTCACCGAAGCGATCGACGTCGCTGAGCGCATGCGCCGGCAGGCGGCCGACCTTCCGGGTGAGGCTCAACTACTCGGCGCCGCGGTTGCGGGTCGGGCCGCGCTCGGTGCCGGCCGCATAGATCGCGCGTGCACCCAGTTGGAACAGGCAGGGGTCGGGCTGTCGGCCTCGCACGCCATCGGGTGGGGATATCGCTACCGGATACCCCAGGTGACTGCACTGGCAATACGTGGTTCGAGCGAGGAAGCTGCCGGCGTTCTCTCCGCGCTCGGCGAGGTACGGCGCGCCTTTCGTCCGCTGGACTTCGAGCGGAGTCTGGCCCAGGCGTGGGTCTCGGCCAGTCAGGGCGCCGTCACCGAAGCCATAGGCCTTTCGGTATCAGCGGCCGAAAGAGCCAGGGCTACCGGGCGGTTCGCGGCGGAAGTGCTGTGCTTGCAAACGGCCACTCAATTCGGCGATCGTACAGGTGCACCGAGGTTGCGCAAGCTCGAATCCATCGTCGAGGGACCACGTGCCGGCCTCGCAAGGCGATTCGCCGAGGCCCTGCGCGACGGGGATGCTGCTGGGTTGGTCTCGGTTTCAGAGGAATTCGAGCACATGGGCGATCTCGTGGCCGCTGTCGATTCGGCCGCCCATGCCGCCGTCGTGTACCGCAACCAAGGCTTACGCGGATCTGCGCTGGGATGCGCGACGCGTGCGAGCGCACTTGCCGACCAATGTGGCGGCGCGAACACGCCCGCACTGCGTCAGGCCGCTGAGCCGTTGCCGCTGACAGACCGCGAAGAAGAGATCGTCATGATGATCGGTCGCGGATTGTCCAACCGGGCGGTTGCCGAGCGACTGACCCTGTCCGTGCGGACGGTCGAAAGCCACATCTACCGGGCGATGATGAAAACCGGAACCGCCAGCCGCGACGAACTCGCCGCACTGCTGCCCGCTCGTCGCGATTAAGAAAAAGGCGTCCACCGGATGGCGATCATCAAAAGGCATCCTATTGACGCAAGTGACACCGACATCCGCCTGCCTTGGGCGTGGATGTAGCAACTATTAGGTTGTGTCTATGCGCACCGGCAAGGGACATCCGGCGTCGAGCCGGCAGGGCCGGGACCTGTGAACGAACTGCAAGAACAGCTCGACGCGCTGGTGGCAGCCCGCGATCAGATGGAACAGCTCGTCGCGCTCATCGTTGAAATCGGTTCCGATCTGGACCTGACAGTGACGCTGCATCGGATCGTCGACGCGGCGATGGAGCTGACCGGTGCCCGGTACGCAGCGCTGGGTATCCGCGCGTCCGACAGCAGCCTGAATTCTTTCGTCCGCGTGGGGATGGACGACGACACGGCGCGGCGGCTCGGTGATCTTCAGGTCGGTCAGGGTCTTCGCGTCGATGACCTCAGAACCCATCCGCAGGCTTTGATGCTGCATGCACAGGACCCACCGATGCGGGCACTGCTTGGAATCCCGATCACGGTGCGCGCGAATCACTTCGGCACCCTTTACTTGGTCGACGACCGGCCCGGCCGAGTGTTCACCGACACGCAGGAAGGGGCAGTGCGGGCACTGTCGACTGCGGCCGCCGCCGCCATCGACAACGCGCGACTCTTCGAGCGAGAACGTGAATCGGCCAGATGGACGAAGGCCAGTCGCGAAATCACGACTGCGCTGCTGTCCGGAGACCCACAGACCGGGCCGCTGCAGTTAATCGTCAACCGGGCACTGGAGTTGGCCGATGCCGAGCAGGCGATCCTGCTGATCCCGCGGGAGTCGGATCTGCCCGCCGACGAAGTCGACACCCTTGTCGTAGCCGCCACCGCGGGCCGTTACGCGTCGGAGGTGATCGGTCGCCAGGTTCCGATGGAAGGCTCCACCACGGGTGGCGTTGCGCGCCGGGGTCTGCCGCTGATCACCGACTCTTTCCAGTATCCGATCGAGGGGTTCACCGATGTCGGTGAACGCTCGGCGGCTGTCATGCCGCTGATCGCCGACGACAGGGTGCTCGGCGTGATTGCTGTCGCACGCCACCCGCAGCAGCCGCCATTCGGGACCGATTACCTCGAGCTCGTCGGCGACTTCGCCCGAACGGCTGCTATTGCCTTGGCCCTGGCCGCAGGTCGCGAACACGCGCTCAATCAGCAGCTCGCCCAAGCGGATTCCGTCGACGACGCGCTGAACGCCGCAGCCGAGGAACTGCGCCGGTTATGGCGGGCGCGACGCGTTCTGGCCGTCACCTTCCCGCCGATCCGCAGTTCGTCCGCGCAAGCGGTCGAGGGCCCCCCGCAGGTGGTGTCGGTCGGCGAACATGCGCGGTGGGTAGATCTGCCCTCGGACACTCGCGAAACGCTCCGCACGCTGCGCGACGGTGATCTGCTGACGCCCACCGCAACACAGCCCGGGACTGCGGGTATTGCGATGCAGCATCCTGAGGGCGTGCTCGTCGTCTGGATAGACCTGGCCGAGCGGCGACCGTTCACCCTCGAGGACCAGACACTGCTCACCGTTCTGGCCGGCCGCCTCGGCCAGGGTCTGCAGCGCGTTTACCAGGTCGACCAGCAGCGCGAGACTGCCCTGGCGCTGCAACACGCGATCCTTGGTCCTGCTCATCTACCGCCCGGTTTCGCTGTGCGCTATCAGGCCGCCAGCCGGCCCCTTCAGGTGGGTGGTGACTGGTATGACGTTGTCGATCTGGAGGACGGGCGCATCGCGCTGATCGTCGGCGACTGTGTGGGTCATGGCCTCAACGCCGCCACGGTGATGGGGCAGATGCGCAGCGCCTGCCGCGCGCTTCTGTTCGAAAACCCCAGTCCGAGTTCCGCTCTTGCAGGGATGGACCGCTTCGCCGCACGGCTGCCCGGGGCCGAATGCACCACCGCTGTTTGCGCGGTCCTCAACCCCGACACCGGTGAACTGGCGTACTCCAGCGCCGGGCACCCGCCCCCCATCCTGGTTCATGCCGACGGCACCATTTCGACGCTCGAAGATGGCCACACCATCGCGCTGGGAGTTCGCCCCAACTGGTCAAGGCCCGAAGCTCACGTGACCGTGCCTGCGCAGGCGACGCTGCTGCTGTACACCGATGGTCTGGTTGAACGTCGGCGCATTGCCTTGGAGGACGGCATCTCCCGCGCCGCGCAGCTCGTCCGAGCCGGCCGCGATTTGGCATTGGATGAGTTGGCAGACCAGATAATGTCGCGTCTCGCACCGAACGGCGGCTATCAGGACGACGTTGCCGTTCTGCTCTACCGTCATCCCGCGCCGTTGGAACTGAAATTTCCTGCCGACGTCAGCCACCTCGCGTCGACTCGCACTGCGTTGCGAAACTGGCTCACCGGAGTCCGGCTGGACCCAGATCAGGCGACCAACATGCTCATCGCCGCCGGCGAAGCCGTCGCCAATGCCATCGAGCACGGGCATCGCGATAACCCGCAGGGCACTGTCAGCCTCACGGCAAGGGTTCTGGACGGCAAGGTGAAAGTCACCGTCACGGATACCGGCTCGTGGAAGCCGCCACGCCCGACCCCCGACCCCACCCGCGGCAGAGGCATCGCGCTTATGCGTGGGCTCATGCATGACGTCGCCATCGACCACGGCACCGCCGGAACCACAGTTCATCTATCTGCGAGGATTCTCTGATGTCCACGTTGCTGACCCTGGACGCGGTGCACCGCGATGACGGAACTCGCGTGCTGATCGCAACCGGCGAGATCGATATGAGCAATATCGAGGCATTCGATCGCGCGCTCAATGATGCGGCGACCGAGGCAGCGGGCAGTGGTGGCACGCTTACGGTCGATCTCAGTGCGGTGGAATACCTGGACAGCGGCGCCATGAATGCCTTGGCGGCCTGCGCCGACCGCATCCGAATCATCGCCCACCCGCTCCTGATGTCTGCCCTGAGGGTCGGTGGACTGAACGAACTCATCAGCATCGAAACTGCCCGGCCGACCGCACACCACTGACCGGATTCTGGGTTTCAGGAGGTGGCCGCGACCTCTCGACGCGCAGAGCTGCCCAGGCTCGATCCGTGGCGCGCGCCGGATCCACGGCCGAGAGCAATGGTGGCCGCCGTCATCGCGCCAACCATGGCCAGCAGGATCGGCGCAGCGATGCCGTGTGCCTCCAATCGCTCGTCGAGTACCAGTCGTCCGATCAACACCGCGACGAGCGGCTCGCCGACCAGCATGATCGGCACCGAGGCCTGGAGTGCGCCTGCATTGAAGGCCGACTGCTGAAGGACGGTGACGGCCACCGCGAGCACCACCAGGAGGTACGGAGCCGGGACGGTCCACATCGCATGCCAGCTGCCGACGGCGAACCGCTGCGTGCACACCTTGGTCAGCACGGCTATCAGGCCGAGCAGCACGGCCACTGACACCGCGAGCAGCATCGCCCGCACCCGACCGGTGACAAACCTCGCCCCCAGAATGCACACGAGAACCACGAGTGCCGCCCCGATCAGCGCGACCGTCCAAAGACCGGCCGACGGCTGATACGCGCCGTCGGTCGGCCGCCCGACGAGGACGAACACGGTCAAACTCGCCGTCAGCACCAGTGACCACCACCAGTCGGATGGGCGGACGTGCTGGCGGGAAAATTTGGCGCCCAGCGGCAGGACGAACAGCAACGAGGACACAATCAACGGCTGGACGAGAAGCAACGAGCCGTACGATAAGGCCACCGCCTGAAACGCGTATCCGGCGAACGCCGCGACGGTGCCGGCCCACCACAGAGGCCGGCCCACCCACGAGGTCACCACCGCGTCCCCCGAGCCGTCCCCCGAAGACTCGCGACGGGACTGATCCTGAATTGCGCGTTGCCGCACCACCATCCCCACTGCTGCGGACAGCGCAGCCAGGAGGGCGAAACCCACGGCCAGGAGTTGCGACAACCCGCCGGTCACCTCGTCACCGCGTCCTCTGAACGAGTTTCAAAGCGCTTGGGCTTGACGGCGAAAAGCCGCACGCTGGATGGAGTCGTCACTACGGGCATCGTTGCCGCCCGCGCCTGGATTGAAACGCGTTGGTGACGGAGCCAACATCCCGCGATTACGGCGCGTCTAGATTTGCCAGTCCTGGCCGCCGTCGTTTTGTGTGTAGTCGCCCACGGAATTCGTCACGACGACGGGGTCGCCGACATCGAAGTTGTCGTAGAACCATTTGGCGTTCTCGGGACTGATGTTGATGCAGCCGTGGCTGACGTTTCGCGTGCCCTGGTCGGCCACCGACCAGGGGGCGCTGTGCACGAAGTTGCCGCTGTTGTCGAGCTGCACCGCGAGTTTGACGTGCAGGCGGTAGCCCTCGGGCGAGTCGTTGGGCACTCCGTACGATTCAGAGTCCATCACGACGTCGGAGAATTTGTCCTGGACGTAGTAGGCGCCGTTGGGGGTGTCGTGGCCGGGCTTGCCCATCGACATCGGAAACGTCTGCTCGACGTTGCCGTCGCGGGCGATGGTCAGCTGATGGGTGGCGTTGTCGGCGGTGGCGATCAGAGCGTCTCTGGTGGTGAAGCTCGATCTGGTGCCCGCCGCGTCGATACTCACGGTGGTATGCGCGGGCCAGAATGCCATTGGCCGCCAACGAACTTGGTGATCGTTCAGCCAGTAGAACTTGCCGGGCACCGCTGGATCCGACGTCACGTGTATGGCGTCCTCTGCCAATGCATGGTCGGTCATCGGAGCGGTGAGGTCGATGATGATCGGATTTGCGACGCCGAC
>JAVHWG010000641.1:0-3250 GCA_032159965.1 Mycobacterium sp. | reverse complement strand
ATCTCCGTAGCGTTGCCGCCGCGTTGCACCAACTCGTTGAACGCCGGGCCGGTGGAGCGCAGTGTTTCCACGGCCCTGTCGAGCCCACGGACCGACCACGCAACCGGCAGATTGACCAGCTTCACAGCGGTGCCGGCAGCAACCTGCAGCGGGGTGCGGCGCAGCGCCGCGGGTCCGCCGAGCGCATCCTCGGCCAGCACAGTCGTCAGCCACTCCACCGTGGCCGCGTGGGCGGTGATCAGGCGGTCCGCCAAGCTCACGATCTCGGTCTGCTTGGCAGCGACGGCCAGGGCCTTGGCGTATCGGGCGCGGTCCAGCAACTGGTCTTCGAGCGCAAGGTCACCCAAGAGTGCCTCGTCGAAGGGTGCGGCCTGCTCGGTCAACGCTTTGACCGCCGCGGCGGCGCGACCCAGGAACGGGCCGACCACGTCGGGGTAGCCGCCCAGATCCCGTATCGCGCCCTCAATGGCTTCGGCTCGATCACGACCGTTCGACGCGTTCTGCGTGAGTTCGTCGCGCACCGCCTCGGTACGTGCCTGTGCGACGCGTGTTTCTGCGACCTGGATTTCAGTGTTGGTCAGATCGAGCAGAGTTCGCAGCTGTGCGAGCAATCGGGTGGTATCCGGTGCAGTCATTTAGTAGTGCCTCCTAGAATTTGCTTGGGGTTTGGCGCATTCGGGCGCCTGTACTAGGTCGGCTACCCATCCGTTTCGCGGGATTCACATATCCGGCGATGTTGTGACATAGATCGCTTTTTTGCAGCGGGCCGCGATGGCGAAAGCTGTTCGGGCAGCGAAACAGGCCGTCAGATCACAAAATTCAAGCGCTCGACGAGCCGGCCGGCCACATCGTCGTCACCATCGAGCTTGACGTCCTGGCTGCGTGCGGGGCATAACGGCCGCCCGCCGGCAAGCCTGGTGAACTGCACCGCGTCCACGCGCATCGTCACCGTCGGCTGCTGGCCGCCGAAGTCGTCAACCAGCTGCGCACGACCGTCGACGCTGACGCGCACCTCTCGGGCCCACGGGCCGGTCAGGTCGAACAGCACCCGCGAGCCCTCGGGAGCCTTCGCCAACTTGCCCACGACGAACCCCATGGTGGCGGCAATCTCGTCGAGCGACAGCCGCAGCGCCGGGCCGTCGAGCTGATCGTCGGACGACGGTCGCCCCAGTCCGATTCGGATGTCTTGCTCGTGCATCCAGCAGTCGAAGACCCGTATCCGCATGAACCGCCCGTAGCTGTCCGGACCCGCGGGCGTCAGGTTGACTGCGTTCCACTCGTCATTGGAGAGGCCCTCCAGGACTTTGCGACGCGTAGCGGTGATCTCGCGGAACCGTTGAAGCACCTGAGCACCCGATTCCCGGCTGAGTTGCCGCACCCAGCATTCGTTCATTACCCCGATGTCGTTGCGGACATGCGCGAGCGCCGATACGTCGATATCGGGCGTCGGCGGGTTGATGCCCTGCAGGAACGACTCGGTGCCGATGATGTGCGACGCCACCGCCTTCACGTCCCAACCGGCCAGTGCGCTCGGCGCCTGCCAATCGGGCTCGGACAGGCCGCCCAGCAGAGCTTCGAGGTCGTCCCAGACCGCGAAAAGACCCGTGAGCACATCGGACTTGTCGAGCAGGGTCACGGGACGGTCAGCCATGCTCGGATAATACGGTCCAGCCCGATCAGTCAGGCGATCAGTCAAAAGTGCAGTCCAAACCGAACAATTATCAGACCGCACACGGCCACGAGTACCCCTGCCGGAACCGTCCAAGCGGGCCCATCGAAGGCGACGGCACAAGCCCCGACAGTCATCGCAAACAGCGCATGGACGATGCGGACGACCACAGACGCACGGCCTCGCAGTACGGAGATCAATGTTGGACGCGGTACCACTCGAAGCAGCCAGACAACGTTGCCGATCAACACCAGAACGAGCATTACTGTGACGACTCGTAACAGCACCGTGCGGAAATCCGCTCCGTGCGAAGAACCGACAAATGCGGACAGCACTCCCAACATCACCGCGACGACAGTGACGCGACGCAACATCGTCGCCAGGACCGCACCGATATTGCGGCGGACCAGATTTCCCAACGTCGGGTCACTGCCCGCAGCCCCGAGAAAGCCACGCAACGCGTGACTGAACTTGCCGATGCGGAGCCGATTGACGGCCAAGTTGTTCAGCGCCTCGGCATTCGCCGGCTCCAGCGCCAACGCCTGCTCGTATGCCGCGGTGGACTCGGGAATTCGGCCCATATCGTGCAGGATCGAACCGCGAAGTACCAGCGTATCGACGTCGGTCGGACCCAGTCGCAGCGCCTCGTCCACCTCGACCAGCGCGTCGAAGGGCCGTCGCGCCTTCTGCAGCACTCTGGCGTAGAGCCGATGCGCTAGGGCCTCGTTCGGATGCTCGACCACTGTCCGCCAAGCCATCCACAGTGCCTCTTGGCCACGCCCCTGTCCGTCCAGCGACAGCGCGTAGATCCGCATGGCGAGCTCGTCGTGTGGCGCGGCGGACAAGGCGGCGTACGCGCTCAATGCGGCGTCGACGTGATTGCCGAGTAGATACTCGGCACGCGCATTGTGCGCCAGCAGGACCGGATCGTTGGGGTGTTCGGCCAACACTCGGCGCAGGACGTCCCGTCCCTGGGTGTAATTCTTCGAGCTGATGTAAGCGTCGGAAACGACGATGGCCTCGGCCACCTGATCGGGGCCGAACTCTGTCATTACCGAATTTTCCTGCGTCGCAGATACTTTGCCAGCTCGTCGTAAGTGCCGTCGTTATTGGCGAACTCGACGACATTGCGCGCCGTCTCGAACCACGGCCCGGTGCTAGGTCGGATCTGCGCGGTTGCGGCGGTGACGTCCGCCATGGTCACCGGGCGCACCTGTCCGCTGCGCATCGAATCGGCCATGGCCAATTGTGTTGCACTATCACAGATGTGCGCCAGATCGGCACCCGAGAACCCGTCGGTACGGCCGGCGATCGCCTTGGGGTCGATGCCCGAAACCGGCCGATCCCTCAGGTGGTACCGCAGAATACCCGCTCTGGCGTCCGCGTCGGGCAGACCCACGAAGATGGTCCGGTCGAAGCGCCCCGGCCGCCGCATCGCCGGGTCGACATCCCACGGGGCGTTGGTCGCACCGAGCACATACACGCCGTCATTGATTGAGCCGGCGGTGTCCAGTTCCTCCAGTAGGGCATTGACCACCATCCGCATCCCGGAGCTGCCGCTCAGCGCAGAACGCCGGTGGC